>CANRAG010000078.1 GCA_947628515.1 uncultured Clostridia bacterium
TCTCTATATCGCAGAATACCACCTTAAAGCTGTACGGGGTTTTGCATACTATCTCGCTGTCCTTTATTTCCCATGATCTCAATTCACTGAGCGGCACAAGCTTGTACTCGCTCTCATCAAACATCTTATAGTTGTTTATGTATTGATATATCTCGGAAATATACGGCGCGCATGGACTTAACAGTGTCTTGTCCTTTATCTCTCCCATATCCGGCATTGCGGAACATGGGATACACGAAAGTACCGTTCTTGTATCCATATTAACAAGATTATCTATCCGCATCAGCTTTTTTATCTGCTCCATAGTCATCCATTTATGACTTGGCAAAACCTCTATATCCTCGTCTATCTCAATTATGATGTTCCTATTTCGCTTTTTAAAAAACCGCGACGATTGCTCCGACTGTATTTGATCGGCTACTATTCGATACTTCGATGCGTTTATGAAATAATCGAGATACGCGGGCTTATTTCCGCCGTGCTTTTGCGTGAAGTTTGACTTTGTAGCCTGTATCGTCGGCGAGATCTGTATTTTATTTATATTTCCCGGCTCTATTTTCGCCTGCATGAGATAGTACATTTCATTATCGAATTTGCGGCAGATTATTCCGAGATAGCCTATTTCATTCTGAATTATGATCGGCTGCTCTAAAACCACTTTATTATCAATAACCTTCCGCATTCCCTTTATCCGAAAGAAACTGTGATTTTTATTTCTTATTTCACCGTTTTTTTTATCATAGAACCAAAAGTCGGAGTCATAAAGACTATTCTTTTTTATTTCAACATTAGTTGTGTTATTCAGTTCTCTTATCCATGCAAGGAGATTTTCATATGTATTTAACGCCATCGTTTCACCTCTTTTAATGTTCTATATCGGTTTTGCTGAGTTATCGATATTGAAGTGATGTGGATTAACCTTTTATAATATATTACTTTTTGTCCAATCTTTGAAAAAACCTTATTACGATAACTGATTGCTCTTCTAAGTTTATTATCGTTAAATACTGTGTTTCCGCTTTCTATCTTTAGCGATTGTTCCGAACAATGCTGTTCAGACATATATACTCTTAATCCATCAAAAGGTAACTTATTGTCAACTGATTTTATTTCATTGAAACTTCATTGTATAGTTTTTCATATTTTTCAATGAAATTCTCAACAGATAAGGATTTGCGATATTTTTCCGCTGTTTCATCGTATATAAATTTTTCATTAAGTGCCTTATTTATTACTTTTGCTAAGCTTGTAACATTTTCACTTTCAAATGTATATCCAAGATGATTTCTTGATATTATATCTCCAATACTGCCGTGATTGGGACCGACTATTATCTTTTTTAATGCAACTCCTTCACCCAAAGGACCGCTTGCCCCTGTAAATATTTTCCGATAAGGAAGCGCGATTATATCCGCCGCATTCAAGGCATACTGCAACTCATCATCTGTAAGATAGGATAAATGCATCCTTACCGAAGCAGCGTAATTTTTTATACCCTCTTTTATGTATTGCTCATCAAAAGTTTCTGGCTTGCCCGCAATTAGGAGTTGAAATCCCTCTTGCACATTATCCAAAGCTTTCAGAAGCAAATCAAGTCCTTTATCATATCTTGTATTACCTATGCATGCTACAACGGGCGTATCCTTTTTTAGATGATAATATGATAAAGCAGTGGATTTATCAACTGCTTTTATTCCAAAATAAGGATACTCTATATGTTCAACATTATTGATGCTGTGTTTTTTTAGAATTTTCTCTATTTCAGATGTGTGAACCACTATTTTATCGACATTCCGACTTATCATTTTGAGACTGATAATTCCTAAACCGCCTCCGCGCAGCCCATGCATTGTCATCACTGTATTTAATCCTGTAAACCGACTTAAACCTAAACCAAATACTTTATAAAAGTCATCACCATAAACGAAATGCACTATATCCGGGTTCTCATACTGAATATATTGATTAATCTCGCTCATCCATTTTCCAAACGAAAAAAGATTTTTATGCCGCATATCAATTTTATTAAATATATACTGCTTGCAGTTGAATTCCTTTATCTTCTCGGGCAACACCAATATATTTGTATTGTTATTTTTCATGATTCCCTTAAGATATTTTTTATGATGTCCATCTGTTGCAGTATCAACATAAACTATCTTCAACTCTGATTTTACCCCTTTTCTGTCTGTTTGTATTTTATTAAACCTTAGCCAAATAACCCGCACGGTAAAAATAAAATATACATCTTATATATTATTTCTATTATTTTGTTTCCCCGCATAAAGCCCTCCAAAATTATTTCAAAAAATAGTTCATAGTGGAAATTTCCTTTTTTATATCATTTCCGTACCTATCTCAAAAACTGAGCGCATGTCATATCAATAGACTTTTCGCTTTGTATAAGCCAATTTATTATGTCGCCAATGTTGACCCATATTGCCATGATTCGAGAAAAATTCGTTTTCCCTTTTTAACACAGACATATGCCTTCTAACCATTTCTTCTATCGTATATTCTCGTATCTTTTTCAATGATTTGCGACTCATTTTATCACGCAGCTTTTCATCAGATAAAACACTTCCAATCCGATTTGACAAATTAACCGCATCGTCTGAAGGAACAATGTATCCGCTCTCTCCATCTTCAATCAACTCAAGTCCCGCTATGCATCGATCTGTTGTTATCACCGGTAACCCATGTGCCATGGCTTCGTTTATAACAAGACCCCATATATCTTCTCTCGTCGGCAGCACAAACAAATCTGCAACTTTATAATATTCCGATAATTCATCCTTTACTTTGAAATCAACAAAATGCACATTATTGAGTTTGAGTGTTGATTTCAAATTTTCATACTCGGGCGGCGTCTTTCCGCCTACTATATATACTCCTATATCTCTGTTAATTGCCACTGCGGCTTTCATTAACATATCCCAGCCTTTTCTGTGTATAAATTGTCCAACTCCCAATATAACTTTAGGCTCTGTTATGTTTAACTTTTTTCTCAATTCCTCTTTTTCATTTATACAAACAGGTTCTTTTAATATGTCCGTTTCATGCAACGACGTAAACCGATATGTATAACATTTATCAGGATCTGCCCCCATAATAAATAAGATAGGCTTTTAAATTATTATAATAATACTTTTTCAATCTAAAGCATCTGTTATATAAAAACCTGATTATATGTTTTTTCTCTCCCAACGGGGCATCATCTTCTGATATAGTATAAATATTTTCAAACACTTGTGATCGTTTAACTTTATCAAAAATCTCATCTTGTCGTCTACTTTTTGATTCCATTATTAAAATATCGGAATTTAAATCTTCGGTTATAGTTTTTACCATAGCAATCAAAGAATGATAAAGTGCATAACATATAAAAATACTTTTCTCCAATTTTAGTCATCTCTAATGATACTATTTGTGGTTTATATGTACTCCTCGAAAATTTTCATATGGACGCTTGCCATAGTCTCAATCGTGTAATCTTTGATCTTTTCAAGATTGTTTCTGCCCATACTTTGACGCTTTTCTTCATCACTTAACACTTCATTTATTCTTGCCGCAAGCTTGTCCGCGTCCTCGGTCGGTACGATATAGCCGTTAACACCGTTTTCAACAAGCTCCAATCCGGCATTGTTATCTTTGGATGATATTATCGGCAATCCGTATCCCATTGCTTCATTAACAACAAGTCCCCATACATCGCTTCTGCTTAAAAATGCAAATATATCTGACATTTTATAATAATCGGCTAATTCTGCTTCGTTTTGAAATTCTACAAAATGCACATTTAACAGATTATTTTCTTTGATATATTGGATATACTCATCGGTAGCTTTTCCTCCAACAATTACGCAACCCACATTTTGAGGAATATATGTAAATGCCTTTAAAATGGTGTCAAATCCTTTTAGCTTCAATATTCTTCCCACCGACAAAACAATTTTATCGTATTTGTAACCCAATCTTTGTTTTATTTCTTTCTTTTCTTTATCCGTAACAATATCGTTTAATATATCGTTATCTTTTATAGAAGAAAACGGATACCGCACTATTGTTTCTTTTGGCGCTCCGTAATTCAAATAATACTCATCATGCTGTTTTGCCGTAGAAAAATATAAATAAGCATTTTTTAATATAAACGTTTTAAAGAATTTCTTTACAAAATTCTCTTGCTTTACAATCGCACCGTCGCCTTCAATGCAATATCGTATTTTTTTCATACGCATATATAAGATTGCCAATATTCCCGTAGGAGTAAGGGAATTGCCTATGATAATACAGTCAAACTCTTTGGCTCTTTTCCTCAAAAATCCAATAATACCCGGACATATTGCCTCATCCGCAGCCGTGTTGATTCCGGACAGTATGTAATATTCAAAACGTTCGGCATCGAATGTTTTCCATGACTTATCTCTGTCAGACGGTAAATCTCGCTCAAACACGACCGTCACGTCACACGTTTTTCCCAATTCATTAAAAAAATCAACTCTATAAGGTGACGGGGCATTTGTTGTAAACAATATCCTCATCGTCTCATCTCCATTCACACCGATGGTTTCATCTTTGAATTAAGCATATCAAAAGCGAAATATACCACGCATAATATCATGCAGCCTCTAAACAAATTTGACGGCGAATACAAATACCATCGGCTTATTCCTGTCACAATATATACAGATATACATTTTAACAGTGTTTTTGAGCTTTCCTTTATATTCGCAATCATTCGCACATAAAGAGCCGTAACTACTCCCGACACACAAACACCGATCTTACCCATGAAAAAATGAAGGTATATCGGCAATACTCCGCCGTAATAATGAGCATAAAAACGATGCGTATATTCAGCAAGGTTGGAATCTTTAACACTGCTTCCGCCCAAAAACATCGACAATATAAAATTTCCGAAAATTCTTAATCGCTCCGACCAACCGACTGTCTCCGCCTTTATAAAAGTAATGGATGTATGATATGCTGAATATGATGTGTTATTAGCAAATTTTTCCTCTTGTAGCGTATTTATGACATTTGTCATAATTCCTTGCGTGTTGCTGTAATTACCTCGCGTACTTCCTATGAAATTCAAAATCAGCATAAGAGCTACCGCCACCGGAGCAATTTTTATGAAGTTCGCTTTATACGCATAATTCATCAAAAACCAAACTATTATAAGCTGTACCCCTGTTACTCTTCCTCCGTAAATAAAATTCTGAAGCGCAAAAAGTATCAACAATACCGTCAATATTTTTTTTGTATAGACATTTGAAAAAGAATACCCCACTATAAACAAAATGATTGCATACTCAAAATATGTGCTCGGCGAACCGCGCTCACCCTTATCCGGTCTTACATATCCGAAGATAAGAATAAATATCAATGCTATGGATAATACATATACTATAATATTATTGTTTTTATCCTCTATATAATATCTATTAACCTTATTTTTTCTCTGTATTTCCTTCGGAGCAAACGCGCACAAAATAGTCATATATGCTAAAACTATGTTTTCACATACGAAGGATTCTTTGTCACCGGCATACGATGTGAACAAATTGTCTACCGGGAACAGGTATTCCGCTATCATAATACTGTAGTTATAGTACAGTAAAAAAAAGAATAATATAAACAATTCCCAGTTATTTATACAGCGCACCATAAGATATGCCGATATGATAATAACCGCCCACGCCGTTATTTTTATATATTCTTCCGGATAATCCTTCAGCCAATTAGCGATAAGAAGCACCAGAGAAAAAATTGTAAGTATTATACGAATAACCTTGTCATATATAGTTTGTGAATTTTCCATATACCCCTAATACTCCTTAATTTTTTCTTCCCTAATATTCACTACGAAATTCCCATCATAATGTTTATCATGTTGCTGACAAAAAACTTTTTTCTATACTTTAAATCAATCATTTCTCTGTTTGTGACTGCCATATTTTTCAAATTATCGCTTACATATTTTAACTGTCCGTATATTTCATTTATATCCAAATTGTTTTTATTGTTAATGACGCCGTTAACGCTGTCCTCTATTATGTCCGGAATACCCGCGTGATTTGTTGTAATTATCGCCATACCGTTTGCCATAGCCTCAAGAATAGTTATAGGTTGTCCTTCGTTTGGATATTTGGTAAGCAAAACAAATATATTTCCAAGTTCCAATAAACCGCGTTTTTCTTCTCCCGATACAATGCCATGATATGTAATATATGGCTTCAATCCGTTTTTTCTTATAAACTCATAAAAATAGGTTTCTTCACTTTTTTCAAAAAAGTTTCCGGCAAAATCAAAGTGATACTCTTTTTTCTTACCTTTATCGCATTTTTCCTTTTCTGTTTTAGCCAGTTCAAGAACTGTTCTGTATCCTTTTTCTTTTATAAAGTTCGACAAGTATAAAATATGTTTTATTCCGCTCTCATTGACATTTTCTATCTTTTTTTGTATTTTCGCATCGCTTGGTACAAACTCATCATCAACGCAATTCGGTACTATATATATCTTATCTTCGTCAATCATTCCTTCAAAGTTTGCTTTCAAGGACTCGCTTAATACTATTACACCTTTGAGACTGCTTATTGCTTTATAATTTGCTTTCCTTTGCCATTGAGGCAAATCAATATCAACAAGTTGCCTGTAATACCCTCCATGTAAATGCACTAAACATTTTTTCTTCTGCAGTGCCAATAATTTAAAGATTATCAAATCTCTTAAATTGCCGCCTTTTGTCTGGCTTATTGTAAAATAATATAGATCAGCTCTGCTTTTTGCTATATGTATGAGATTTAAAAAAAACTTTTTATTATCTTTAATATTTACTTTTTCCAAATCAAACCTATAACGCAATTCGGAATTGTACAGTGTATCCACAGCCTTTGACAGTCCGTGAATCGGAGGAGGGAACTGTGCTATAAAACATATTTTTTTCTTAGACATTTACCGTTCTACCTACCCTTTTTACCACTCTTGCGGGATTTCCCGCAATAACGCAATTATCCTCATATCTGCCGCTTACGACGGCGCCCGCGCCTACAACGCAGCCGTTGCCTAAAACTGTGCCCTTAAGCAGAATACTGTTGCAGCCGATAAAACAATTCTTACCGATCGTCACCGGTTTTGTTCCTATTTTTTCTTTTATATCAATATTTCTCGCTTCAATATCTATCGGATGAAAATCATTATCTATAATTTTTACATTCCCGCCGATTAATGTATTATCACCTATATCTATACCCTTTCTCGCATAGATTGTCGCACCGGAGATGCCGACGTTGTTTCCAATTTTAATTCTTGCTTCGTTAGTGCGCGTAACAATAATTGTTCTTGAATAAAGACCGACAAGGTTAGATAAGAAGCTGCTCTTTATTGTGACGTTATCACCGATTTCAAGAATTGCTCCACCTTTATTAAATATCACAGGCACACCCTTTAATAAAAGATTTCTGCCGTATTTAACCTTAGTCGCCTTCATCAGAATCTTAAACCAATTACTGTTCATATGTGATCAACACTCCGAAATCTCTCTAATATAATTCTTAATCGATATATCCTTTGCAAGATTTTTTTCAAGATAAGCCCTGCCTCTCATGCCCATTTCCGCAAACCTTTCGCTGCCCGCGTTATCTATAAACCATCGTATCCGGTTTTCTATTGATGCGTAATCTCCCGGTTCACAGCATGATCCGCAGCCCGTATCCGCTATGATTTGTGCGCATTCCGAACCTTTTTCAAGCACTCCCAAAATCGGCTTGCCCACCGCCATTATTCCGTAGCATTTTGACGGAACGGATACACCTTTTATATCTTTCGCATTTACGCATAAGTGCACATCACCGGCATTAAGGCTGTAAATCAAATCCTCGCTATCCTGATATGGGATAAACTCTACATTGTAAAGCTT
This sequence comes from uncultured Clostridia bacterium, assembly GCA_947628515.1. Lineage (GTDB taxonomy): Bacteria > Bacillota > Clostridia > UBA1381 > UBA1381 > Ornithomonoglobus. Next base: position 7,922 of record CANRAG010000078.1, read on the forward strand.
ATGATCTTCCTTGTATGCTTTCAATTCTTCAAGCTTTGTACCCGCGCCCACAAATGTAAATATCAATTCTCTGCCGTCCGCGGTCTTTGTTCCCGACGGGAATTTTCCCATAACCCGAATAATGTTTTCAAGGTCGTAATATAAGCCTATATTACCGGAGTACATTATATTAAATTTGCCGTCAATACCGTACCTCTGTTTGAATGTCATAACCTTATCTGTGTACGGCGAAAGAGGATAAATCGCTTGCTCATCTATCCAATTATTGATAAATGTGTATCTCGGAACATTTTTGCCCCCAAAGCGCTTTTTTAACGTTTCAACCATATCACGTCCTACAACAATAACTTTATCTGCCCTTTTACAGCTGAACTTGTCCAGCATCATCATAAGCCTTAAAACAAGCCTGTTATTGCTGTAGCCCACCGCGATCGTCTGTTCCGGGTTAAAGTCCTGAATATTATATATGTATTTCGCACGCTTGATCCATTTCCCCCATACTCCGAGCAGCCCTCCGAGTATGGGAGGCTGCGAAATCGCATATACATAATCCTGCCCGCTCGCTTTAAATGTGGCGGACATGGCTCCGAAGAAATATGATACTATATTTTTTATACGGCTAAGCTTACTCTGCTTTGAAAAATCGGGAACGCGTATTCGTATAAGGTTTATACCGTTAATCTCTTCATAATAATATCTCTTTTCCTTGTATTTGGCGGCGACTGCGCCTTCATATGACGGAACAACGCAGATAACCGTTATATCGAAACTCTCTTTCATCCCCTCCGCAAGCTCACACAGGATTTGTCCTGTTGAAGCTACATCGGGTATGTAGTAATGTGCATATATAAGCAGTCTTTTTTTCTGCATCCTCATATTCTCCTATCACATTGTCATTTCATACTTTATCTTATCTTCAACTGAAATATCTTCGCCTATTTGTACTTCTATTACTGTAAGCTTCGTTTTTGCGATTATCGTATGTCTGCACCCTGCGGGCATCTTTATCACATCGCCCGCTCCTACCTCATTACGGGTTCCGTCCGTTATCGTCGTGCCGCTGCCCGCCATTACGTTCCATATCTCATCTCTGTGTTCATGGCTATGATAATACATTTGGTGTCCCGGCAGGAGCGTCACCTTTATTACCATGCTGCTGTCATTGACGTCTATAACTCTGTAGCTGCCCCATGACTTTTCCGCATACATCGCCTCGTTGTCCATCGAGTCCACATACGGCTTTATATAGCTCGACTGCTCCTTGTCGGCGATAAGTATTCCGTCGCCGCTCGCCGCTACTATCATGTCCTTACAGCCCATGCATAGGATTGGTATATTAAGCTCGTTTATTACGTTTGTGTTCCGGCACACCTCATTAAGCTGCGCGTCGCCTATCACCGGCTCGCTCATTTCCTCCGCAAAGGTGTTCCATGAGCCTATGTCCTTCCACTCTCCCGCAAACCGCATGCAACCTATGCTGCTTTCCTTTTCCGCTACCGCATAGTCAAACGAAATCTTTTCCAATGCTTCATAGCTGCTGTATATATCAAGATAATTTTCAAAGTCTATATATTTGTGTGCAATATCGAGCAGATAGCCAAGCTTAAATGCAAATACGCCGCAATTCCAAAGCGCTCCGTGCCTTATGTATTCCTTCGCCGTCTCCGCCGACGGTTTCTCTTTAAATTCCTTTACGCTCGATATGCGCTCGGTCGTTTCCGGAATTATGTACCCGTACTTCCCGCTCGGGTATGTCGGCTCAACACCCATAAGGTTAAGGTTGTACCGTCCCGTTTGTGTGAAATTAAACAGCTCTTTCAGCGCTTCAAAATACGAATCGTCCACATACGGGTCAACCGGGCACACAAGAACAGTTTCATCTTCACCTATCCCCTTTTCACTCTTCAGAAACGCCGCGGCAAGCGCTATTGCGGGAAATGTATCGCGTCTTGCGGGTTCCACGCATACCGCTGCTTTGCCGCCGAGCTGGTTGTTTATTGTGCTGACCTGCTTCTTGCTTGTGGCAATCGTTATATTCGCTTTCGGGTCAACCGCCTTTATCTGGCGGTACACCCGCTGCACCATTGATTCATATTCTCCCTCATCGTTTTTAAACATTTTTATAAACTGTTTTGAACGAATATCGTTTGACAGCGGCCATAACCGTTTTCCGCTGCCGCCCGACAGTAAAATTATATTCATATGCCTACCTCTCCGCCCGTATCGGGTTTGTGAGAAAGTCCTCATATGAAAGTCTTATTCCTTCCTCAAGCTCCGTCTTATATCTCCAACCCAGGCTTTCAAGCTTTGACACATCCAGAAGCTTTCTCGGCGTTCCGTCCGGCTTTGTTGTGTCCCACTTTATTTTGCCCGTATAGCCTACCACCTTCGCGACAAGCTCCGCAAGCTCCTTAATCGTAAGCTCCTTGCCCGTTCCGAGGTTTACGGTTTCGTTTCCGCTGTATGTGTTCATAAGATACACGCACGCGTCCGCGAGGTCGTCAACATACAAAAACTCCCTTAACGGCGAGCCTGTTCCCCAACAGTAAACCTCTGCCGCGCCGCTCTGTTTCGCTTCGTGGAAACGCCGTATCAGCGCCGGAAGAACATGCGAGTGTTTCGGGTGATAGTTATCGTTCGGACCGTAAAGGTTCGTTGGCATTACGCTTATGTAGTCCGTCCCGTATTGGCGGTTTAAGTATTCGCAATATTTTAATCCCGATATTTTCGCGAGCGCATACGCCTCGTTTGTGCTCTCCAATGGGCTTGTTAGCAGGCAGCTCTCCGGCATGGGCTGCGGCGCCATTTTGGGATATATGCACGAGCTGCCGAGAAACATCAGCTTTTTGCAGTCATTTTTCCACGCTGAATGTATCACGTTCATTTCGAGTATCATATTATCGTACATAAAATCCGCCGGGTGCTCGTTATTCGCGATTATCCCGCCCACCTTCGCGGCGGCGAGAAATACATAATCGGGCTTTTCTTCCGAAAAGAATTTTTCAACCTGTTTTTGACGCGTAAGGTCAAGCTCCGCGTGCGTTTTTGTTATTATATTTGTATAGCCTTTCTTCTTAAGCGCTCTCACTATTGCCGAGCCCACCATACCCTTATGTCCGGCTACAAATATCTTCCCGTCTTTCTCCATCATTTCATTTTCGCCCCATTATATATTTTTGATGCCGCTTCTTTTTTCGCAAGCTCCAAATCATGCTCTGCCATGATTCTTACAAGCTCCTCATAGCTTGTCTTTTGCGGATTCCAGCCGAGTACCGTTTTTGCCTTTGTCGGGTCGCCGAGCAGGTTATCAACGTCCGTCGGTCTGAACCATGCCTCGTTGACCTCGACAAGTACGCGTCCTGTCTTTATGTCAATACCCTTTTCGTCTATACCTTCGCCCTCAAACCGAAGCTCAATTCCGCATGATGCGAATGCTTTCCTTGTGAAATCCCTTACCGTGTGCTGCTCACCCGTCGCTATTACGAAATCTTCGGGTGTGTCATGCTGTAATATCATCCACATGCACTCTACATAGTCCTTTGCATAGCCCCAGTCACGGAGCGAATTAAGATTGCCGAGCTGAAGCTTGTCCTGCAAACCGCAAGCAATTCTTCCCGCCGCAAGCGTTATCTTTCGAGTTACAAAGTTTTCGCCGCGCCTTTCCGACTCATGGTTAAACAGAATACCGTTTACGGCAAACATTCCGTACGCCTCTCTGTATTCCTTTGTTATCCAGAACCCGTACTGCTTTGCCACCGCATACGGGCTGTACGGGTGGAACGGAGTAGTTTCACTTTGCGGCACTTCCTCTACTTTACCGAAAAGCTCCGAGGTCGAAGCCTGATATATTCTTGTCTTTTTTGCAAGTCCCAAAATCCTTACGGCCTCCAAGACCCGAAGAACCCCTATAGCGTCAACATCCCCCGAATACTCCGGCACGTCAAAGCTCACCGCTACATGG
>CANRAG010000079.1 GCA_947628515.1 uncultured Clostridia bacterium
TGGATAGTGCTTATTTGGACAAAATTGTGAATAACTGGATTTGTTCATAATTTGTTCACTCATTCAAAAACCGTGAAGCATAAATCGAGTTAAAATCCGCAAAATTATAACGCATCCGAATACGGTGGATATGACAATTCGCGCTGCAAGTAAAATTGTTCAAAAAATTGTGAAAATTTCATATAATAGTTGACAAATATGTGAAAAATAGTATATAATTATGATAATAAATAGTTACTGTTCAGCTATGGAGTGATAACTGCGCGTTATTATGCCGGGTGCTTGCGAAATTAACAAAACCGGACCGGCAGACTTTAACTTAGTCGATAGGTGAACTGTAACAATAAATACCCACGGAGAGGAGATTTAATTATGGGATACTATTTTGATGATTTCAGGAGCATTTATTCATACGAAGGCACCGACCCGAAGGCGATTATAAACTCACTCGCCCACAGATACATGGGGCAAAATCTTGAGCACGGCCTTTATTACAGGGCGTATTGCAATGACGGTATAACAAGAGTTTCGGATTACCGTTATGTAATAGATCTCAATAAGGTTTATCCCGACGCGAAGCAGAAGGATTGCGTATGGGCGTTCTCTGCCGCGTATTCGGCAGGAAACGGCGGACCGGGCTTTGACATAAACTGCTTCGGGCCGATGACAATGTACGTAAACGGTGAAATCATCTATAAGTCCGACATATTCAAGGAAAGATATTCCGAGAAGGCGACGCGTGTTAATCTTCCGTTTAAGCCCGGCTGGAACGATATTCGTATCTGTTTCAAAAAGACAAAGGCGGGCTTCGGCGGACAGTTCGGACCGTGGCTCGGAAAATGGGATTTCTACAGCATTATGCCGACAAAGGAAAGGCTCGGTCAGGAGGGATATGTGTTCACAGAGCTTGTTGACGATAAGTATGAGCCGAATTTTGAAATAGGCATGAGCGAAAAGGATTTCGATAAAAAGCTGTATCCCGAAACGGAATGGACCGCGGCGGAAAAGGCCATGGGACAGCTTGCGAGAATGTTCGGCACGAGTTCGGGCAAATACGCGATGGCGTGGACGAAGGGATTTTTTAACGATATATCCAACACTACATATAAATTTGCAATCGACACAATCACACCGGCAACGGTATATGTCGATCGCAAGGAGGCATACAAGGCGGCGGCAGGAAAGAGTGAGTTCACGCTCGATATTCCGTTCGGCAGCCATGATATTACGGTCAGAGCCGAAAGCGGCGCGGACTGGGGATTTAGTCTCACATGCGACGGCATACCGTTTACGAACCCGGCGAGGGTAAAGGGCACAGCCGAGGATTGGATTTACATCGGGCCGTTTGACGCCGATTATGATTTTCCGTGGGATACGGCTATGGATATGCTGCACGTTGTAGGCGAGCCAAAGACCTATTGGAGACTGGACGTTCCAAAGACCTTTGTAAGACCGTATAACGAGAATACGCTTTTCGGCCGTTGGAATTATCCGCTCGGCGTTACAATGTACGGCCTTCTCCACGCGGCGATAATGACGGATAACGAGGATCTTAAGAGATATTTGAAAGATCATGTTCAGCTCTGCTGTGATACGCTCGAATACGCGCTTTGGGATAAGGAGCAGTACGGCGGCGCCACATCAATCCACAACCTTCTGACGTCAATCGACTCGCTCGACGACTGCGGCTCGTTCGCGTCAATGATGCTTGAGGTGCATAAGTATCTTGGCATTAAGAATGTCAAGTTTGTCGCGGACTATGTGGGCGACTATATCTATAATAAGCAGGACAGACTTCCGAGCGGCGCGTTCTACCGCAAGGAAATGCTTCACGATTTCCATAACGGCACGATGTGGGCGGACGATCTCTACATGAGCGTTCCTTTCCTCACGCGCTATTATGAGTTTACGGGCGACATGAAATATGCCGACGATGCGGCAAACCAGTTCTTCGCGTTCAAGGATATGCTCTTTATGGAGGATCAGGGAATAATGTCGCATGTTTACGACTTCAAATACGACTCAATGACAGGCGTTCCGTGGGGACGCGGAAACGGCTGGGTTGTATTCTCAATGACGGAGCTGCTTGAAAAGCTGCCCGACGACCATCCGAAGAAGGCGGGGCTTATTGAGTTCCTCAATACTCTGTGCTCAAGCTACTTAAAGTTACAGGATCCGGACGGCATGTGGCATCAGGTTATAACGGACTGGGAGTCATATCCGGAAACGTCATGCACGTCAATGTTCATATACGCGTTCTCGCGCGGAGTGCGCTTCGGCTGGCTCAAGGATCCCGAAAAGTATGTTAAAGCGGTCTTTAAGGGCTGGGAGGCGCTCACTAAGACGTCTGTTGACTGTGACGGCAACGTATACGGCGTTTGCCGCGGCTCGGAGTTCTCGTTCATTCCGGACTACTACAAGTATGAGCTTGGCTGGAACCTCAACGACACTCACGGCACGGGTATAGTAATGCTCGGCGGCATAGAGGTACAGAGACTTACGGATTTTATTGCCGGCAAATGAATTTAAGCTGATTGAGGGTGGGGCAAAACAGATTTGTCCCACCTTGTTTTGTCTGTTTAAAATGTGGTTATCCGGTAAAAAATGCAAAAACCTGTGGTATTGACTGAAGGGAAAAAATACTATATAATGAAATTAGAATAAAAACGGAGGGATGACGCGAATGAACACACTATATATCGAATGTAATATGGGCGCGGCAGGGGATATGCTGCTTTCGGCATTGACGGAGCTTATGCCCGAACCGGAGGAGTTTATAAAAAAACTTAATTCAGCGAGGATACCCGGCGTTGTGTATACAATGAATAAGGTCAGCAAATGCGGGATTACCGGAACGCGGATAGAGGTGTCGGTAAACGGCACGGTTGAGGACGAGCATATGCATGAGCATTTGCATGATAAACATCATCACCATTCGGGAATGTATGATATAGAACGCATAATAGACGCGCTTAATGTTTCGGATAGGGTAAAGGACGACTCGATGGCGGTATATAAGCTTATAGCGGAGGCAGAGAGCCACGCGCACGGCAGGCCGGTCGGGGAAATACACTTCCATGAGGTGGGGACAATGGATGCCGTGGCGGATATTACGGGCGTTTGCATGGCGCTTGAAGCGCTCGCTCCCGACAGGGTACTGGCGTCGCCCGTCCATGTCGGCAGCGGCTCCGTGCGCTGCGCTCACGGCATACTGCCCGTTCCCGCGCCCGCGACCGCGTATATACTTCGGGATGTGCCCATATACGGCGGAAGCGTAAACGGCGAGCTGTGTACCCCTACGGGCGCCGCGTTGCTTAAATATTTCGCGGCAGGGTTCGGGGATATGCCGGTCATGCGGGTGAAAAACACGGGATACGGCATGGGGCATAAGGATTTTGACGCGGCCAACTGCGTTCGCGTAATGCTCGGCGAGACGGAGGACGGCCGCGACAGGGTAGCGGAGCTTCGATGCAATATAGACGATATGACAGGGGAGGCCATAGGCTTTGTCTCCGGACTACTCCTTGAAAAAGGCGCGCTTGACGTGTACACCGCTCCCATAGGAATGAAAAAGAACCGTCCGGGCATACTGCTTACATGTATGTGCCGCGAGGCGGACAGGGCCAAAATGATAGGGCTTATTTTCAAGCATACCACGACGATAGGCGTTAGAGAATATATATGCGGCAGATACGTTCTCGACCGAACGATAAGGACGGCGCGCTCAAACTACGGCGAGCTGCGAGTGAAAGAGTCAAAGGGCTGGGGCGTAACCAAAATAAAGCCGGAATACGACGAGCTTGAACGGATTGCGATAGAGCATGATATATCGCTTTCGGATATAGAAATTAAGCGATAAAACCGGCGTTAGCATCCGCCGCGCAGTGTCAATATTATTCATGCCGAACGAATAATAATAAATTTTTTTGAAAAAATGCCCGTTTTAAGAAATTTTTTCTTGCATATTTAAACATTACGTGGTATAATACTGTTAGCTCACGGGAACTTAGCGTTCGCAAACTAAGTTTTGGGCGGTTAACTTGGCAACAAACAATTAGTATATTTGCTGCTGTACAATAACCGTTATAGTCTGTCCGATCGCAATAAGGCAGGATATAACAAAAAATCTATTTTATACTAAAAGGAGGTTTCTCCCAATGAAATACGGTGAGAAAGTATTAGAAGAATTAAAGAAGAACCATCCGGGCGAGCCGGAATTTATCCAGGCTGCCACAGAGGTTCTCGAAACAATCCAGCCGGCGCTCGACGCTCATCCGGAGTTTGAAGAAGCTGCGCTTCTTGAAAGACTCGTTGAGCCGGAGAGAATAGTAATGTTCAGAGTACCGTGGGTTGACGACAACGGTAAGGTACAGGTAAACCGCGGTTACAGAGTACAGTTTAACAGCGCGATAGGTCCCTACAAGGGCGGACTCAGACTTCACCCGACAGTAAACCTCAGCGTTATAAAGTTCCTCGGTTTCGAGCAGATTTTCAAGAACAGTCTTACAACGCTTCCCATCGGCGGCGGCAAGGGCGGCTCGGATTTCGATCCCAAGGGCAAGTCGGACATAGAAGTTATGAGATTTTGCCAGAGCTTCATGACAGAGCTTTCAAGACATATTGGCGCTGACACGGACGTACCGGCGGGCGATATAGGCACAGGCGGCAGAGAAATCGGTTTCATGTTCGGTCAGTACAAGAGACTCAGAAACGTATACGAGGGCGTTCTCACAGGTAAGGGACTTACATGGGGCGGTTCACTCGCGCGTACAGAGGCTACGGGTTACGGACTTGTTTATCTTGCGGCTGAGATGCTTAAGGATCTGGGCACAACCTTCGAGGGTAAGACGGTAGCGATATCCGGCGCGGGTAACGTTGCTATATACGCTTGTCAGAAGGCACAGCAGCTCGGCGCTAAGGTTATCACAATGTCAGATTCAAACGGTTACATCATTGACGAGAACGGTATCGACCTTCCGGCAGTTCAGGAGATAAAGGAAGTTAAGAGAGGCAGAATTAAGGAGTATTTAGAAACCCATCCGTTGGCAAAATATGTTGAGGGCGCGGGTCTGTGGCAGGCTGTTAAGGTTGACGTTGCGCTTCCGTGCGCTACGCAGAACGAGCTCCTTATAGATGACGCAAAGGCTCTTGTTGCGAACAAGACACTTGTTGTAGCAGAGGGCGCTAATATGCCTACGACTCCGGACGCTACAGAGTATCTCCAGCAGAACGGCGTATACTTTGTTCCGGGTAAGGCTTCAAACGCGGGCGGCGTTGCCACATCAGCTCTTGAGATGAGCCAGAACTCACAGAGACTTTCATGGACATTTGATGAGGTTGACGAGAAGCTCCACGGTATCATGGTATCAATCTACAATGCGGCTACAAAGGCGGCAAAGGACTACAACCTTACAAAGGGCGGTAAACTCGACCTCGTTGCGGGCGCCAATATCGCGGGCTTCATGAAGGTTGCGGAGGCTATGATGCAGCAGGGCGTTTGCTGATAGCGGCATACAAATCGAATATTTCAAAGAGGATGCAAAACATGGCATCCTCTTTTCTGTTTGACAGAGAATGGATAATATGTTATACTGTTTATGATATTATTTTTATCGGGAGAATAGCCATGGAAACAAGCGTCAAAAGAAAAAAGCTTCGGTATGCCGATACCGATATTATGAGGATTATAGCGGCATTTGCTGTCGTGTTGTTCCATTCCGCGTCATATTTTCAATATACGGGGCAGTCTGACAGTATTTTTGTACAGGCGGTAAATATTATATGCAGATTTCCCGTTCCCGTATTTTTTATGATAAGCGGAAGATATATGCTCGACGGCAATCGCAGTATCGCGTATATAATAAAAAAATCCGTTCAGACTCTTTTGATAATATGGGTAGTATCCGCGATTTATACGATAATTGATGTGATTAACGGCGCGGTGGTATTTAAAAGTATCGGCGAGGCTGCGGGGTATATAATCGCGGGACCGGAGCATTTATGGTATTTGTACGCGATTATATGTCTGTATCTTGCAACGCCCATGCTTGCGGTTTTTGCGCAGCATTCGTCAAGAAGAAGCTTTCTGTTCACCATTGTAGTGTGTATTCTGCTCGGCTCGATAATGTATGTCCCCTCAAAGATGACCGGATTTGACACAATAAAAGAAATTATAGAAAAATGCAAAATCGGGTTTACTTCGGGATTTACGGGTTGCTATCTGCTCGGCTGTTATTTGTACAAGTACCCCATGCGTGCGCGGGGCAGATTTGTGATGTATATGCTCGGCATTGCGGGTTTGGCGTTTACGGTTATAGCGTATTACCTTTTCCCGTTTGAGGGCGACGGGGACAAAGAGATGATGCTAAGCTTTCTATCCCTTAATATCCTGCTGTTTTCCATAGCCGTGTTCATATTTATAAAGTCAGTAACGCGCAGCATACCTCCGCATAACAGAACGCTCGGAATAACCGGCATAATAGCGAAATGCACCTACGGAATATATCTGTGGCATGTCGCGCTGCTCAAGCTCTTTGCGGTTATGCTCGGCCGCGGCAATGCGGGAAATTTCACCGTAATACTGCTTGCTGTGGCGGCATATGTAGGAAGCGGGATCCTTACATATTTATATTATACAGTAAAATCATTTGTATTCGGGAGATGACTTTCTCACAGCCTCTACAAAGCGCCTTGATTTGTCGGGCGCTTTGCCTATACCGTTATCGTTTTCAACGCCCGAACTAACGTCAACCACGTCCGGACGCAAATATTCTATCGCCTCGGCGACATTGTCCGGATTAAGCCCGCCGGCAAGTATGACAAGCCGGTTATCCGTGGGCAGGGACTTTATAAGCGACCAGTCAAACGGCTTCCCGCTGCCGGGCCTGGCCGCGTCAAAAACATATCCGATAATTTTGTCGTATTCGCGGTATGATGATATGGTATCTATATCCTTGACATTAAAAGCTTTAAATACGGGCAGCGATACGGTTTTATATATCTCCTCATCGGCGCTGCCGTGGATTTGGATTATGTCAAAGCCACAGCTTTCTATAATTCGTATCTGCTCCGCCGTGGGAGACACGACCACCGCGACCGATTTAATACCGTCCCTTATGGCGGCGGTTATTTTTTTTGCCGTTTCCGCCGATGTGTTTCTCCGACTTTCGGGAAAGAACATAACGATGCCGGCATAGTCAATATCCAGCTCATTTACAAGTCGGGCGTCCTTTTCGCTCACAAGCCCGCATATTTTTATTCCTGTCATAGCATAGCACCTCTCCGCTTTATTTGTTTATTTTTGCTATATACTCTATCACCTCGTCCGCCGTGGTCATGACCGCCGCCGTCAGAGCCTTAATATCCGCCGACGGAAAAACCATGTCGGGAATACATATTACCGGTATACCCGCCCGCGCCGCCGCGATAATGCCGTTCTCGCTGTCCTCTAACACAATACACTCGCCGCGCGGCGTGTTTTTGGCCGCCGCGAGAAATATATCCGGTTCGGGCTTGGATTTGGAAACCATATCGCCGCCTATAACAGTATCAAAGTATTGCCTGAGATTTGCGGCAGCAAGATATTTTTCGACATATCTTAAGTGCGTGGACGAGGCTACGGAGCAGGGGATATTTTCGTTATAGAGAAAGCTAAGAAGCGGATCAATTCCGGGCTTGACGGGCAGACCCGACGAAAGCGCGATTTTGTCCACCCGCTCGCGCGCCATACGGCTAAGTTCATAATGAGGGTAGCCGCTGCCGTAGACGCTTTTGTTAAGAGTATACAGAGCGTCGCCGGTAAGCCCCAGCGTTTTGACGTAATTTTCCTCGGTGATATTATAGCCGTATCCGCCCGCGACGTCGCGAAGCTCGTTCATAAACACCCGCTCGCTGTCAAATATAAGTCCGTCCATATCAAAGATTACTCTTTTAACACAATTCATTTGCGCTCCTTTCGCGATCTAAGCGCCTCAATTATATACTGTTCGAGCGCCTGCCATTCTGTGACAGCGCCGCTTTTTATTTCATAATCTATTTCGGGCACACGCGTTACCATGCGGGATAACGCGTCCGCGCCAAACCCCGCCGCGCCGGACAGGTATCTTGCCGCCGTCCACGGCGAGCAGCCCAAAAGCCCCGCGGCCTCATTTCGGTTCGTTATTCCCGCAAGCTTTAAATGCAGCATTTTTTCGGCGTTTGAATATATGAGATATAATATTCCGAACGCGCGTTCCTTTTGAGCTTTCATATCGTTTAAAATCTTAAACACCTTCGCCGCGTCGCCGGCCATGATCCCGTCAGTTATATCAAAAATTTTTATATCTATCGCCTTTGCGGTAACTCTGTCAATATCCGATTTATAAATGACGTCGGAGCAAAAATTCAACAGCTTATTAAGCTCATGTTCAAGATTTGTAAGGCCGGGGTCTATTACGGATATAAGGTATTCCGCTGTTTTGTCGTCTATCTTCTTATGCGCTTTAAGCGTGTTTTTTATAACCCATGCCTTTAGGTCGGCGAGCGGAAGGAACTCGCATTTTACGGCGAAGCCCGCTTTTGAGGCGGCCTTAAACAGCGCGCTGCGCGCGTCAACATTCTTTTCGCAAAAAATTACAACCGTGTCGTCCGATAGTCGCTTGAATTTTTCAAGCCAGAACGCTCTTTGCTCCTCGTTTGGTGGGACAGTATCGCCCTTTTTCTGTATTGTAAAAATATTGCTGTCGCGTATCATAAGTATGCGGCGGTCGGTCATCATGGGCATACCCTCCCACGCGTCGTCATAAACGCTGTAATCCGCCGCGCCGCTTATACGTATGCGGTTAAATTCCTCCAAATTACCGTCAGGCACAAGCTCGCATATCTTTTTTATAAAGTATTCCTTGAGGTATTCTTCCTCACCGTAGAAAATATAGAGCTTTTGCAGTCTGTTTTCTTTAAGCTGCGCCTTAAGCTCGGTTATATCTTTTTTCTTGGAAGTCTTTGCCATAATATTCTCCTTATTTGAACTTGCTTGCGTGGCGGATACCGTTCCTGTCCGCGGTAATCCTTATGTCTCCGTCGGTATCCGTGCGTAAAACGCGCACCGACTTAAGAGTGTTGAGTGTTTGCTCTGTTGGATGCCCGTATCGGTTATTCTCGCCGCAGCTTATAACCGCAAAATCCGGAGTAAGAGCGTTTAGCCATTGCGGTAGGGTAGATGTTGACGAGCCGTGATGCGCTACCTTTAGAACGTCGGCGTCAAGGTCAATTTCTCTTTCAAGCAGCTCTCTTTCCGTATCGCTTGTCATATCTCCGGTATACGCCGCGGTCATCCCGCCGTATTTTGCCATTATAAGCAGTGACGCGTCGTTCTCGTCGTCGCTGTTTATAAGAAGGCTGCCCGGCGTGTAAACGCTGAAGGTCAGCCCGCAGTCATATGTTATTCTTGTGTTTCCGTCAATCGGGCGCATTACCGTACCGTTCTCGTCAGCCGCCGCTTTAAGCTTTTCATACCATTTTAAAGCGTCCGCGGCGTCCTTGTCCGGAGGCATATAGAACACATTTTTCACGCGCAGATTTTCAATCGCCGCAATCACGCCCTGTACGTGGTCTTGGTGAAAATGCGATACAAACGCCGCGTCTATATTGTAATATCCCTTCGATTCCAGATACGGCACAAATAACATTTCGCCGGGGTTATAGTTGGAATACGTGTTTCCGCCTCCGCCGTCGATGATTACCGTGGGACCGTAGGCAGTATGTATAACGGAGCCGTCACCCTGTCCCACGTTTACGAAGGTAAAATCCGTGGTACCTATCCGCATTATTGCCGATACGGTGAGCGAAAGCAAAAGTCCCGTGGACGCCGCCATGCCAAACCTCAACATTTTATCGTTATTTACCGTGTAATAATACACCGTAAAAATCAGCATTATAATAAGAAGAAGGGACGCCGGTGACGGAGCGGGTATCATTATCCTCGAAAACGGCAGACAATCCGCTATAACGGGAAGCCGTTTTATTATCCATAATATAAGGTCATAATACGAGCCCATTATCGGCGCGCTGCCCATTACGCCGTACATTATAAACACCATCGGCGTCAATATAAGCAAAAGAAGCACAAGCGGTATCATTATAAAAGGCGCGATAAAAGAGTATATGCAAATTCCGTTAAAATATACTGACATAAGCGGCGTCATAAACAGCGCGCATATTATCATTGCGCCGGTCGTTCTTCTCAAAAAAGCGGGAATACACGCAAGCCGTTTTATCAGATGCGGCATGAACGCCCATATAAGCATGCCGCCCACTGCGGACACAATAAGCTTTACGTTGAATATCAGCATCGGCATAGCCGCGGCGCAGAAGATGAACACATCCGCCATTATATCCGGATAGTGTGCGCTGCCCGTCTTACGCTTATAAAAAATCATGAGCGCGGACGTTATTATGCAGCGTATAAATCCTATATTTGATGAAGAAAATACAGCATATAAAGCGAAAAATACTATTATGGCAATATCCCTGTATTTTTTCTTTGTCACGTGCTGTAGCATACCGAACAATGTAGTAATAATCCATATGTGAATATATGCCGGGTGGAACATGCGCTTAAAACCTGTACGGTCAAGGACGTTGTTAAATTCACGGGAGAAATGATGAGTGTTCCCCGTAAGCACCGCCGATATTATCGCGGCGCTGTCGCCGTAATAGCGGCTGTAAATAATTTTGTCAATTTTTTGGTACAGCTTCTGCGACATGAAATACGGTGAAAAAACAAAGTCCGTTCCGGTTTTCTCCGTGTCCTCGCTGAAAATCTTTGCAAACACATTCTGTGATTTATAGTACATTGCCGTGTCGAAGGCGTTTTCGTTCTGCTTTTCGGGCAGCTTGTTAATAAATCCGCGTATCGTTATTTCGTCGCCGCAGCTGAATGTTTCGGGAGTGGTAAATAATATGTTATCCCGAACCCTTTCGGTGTTCTCCGCAAGGGTAATCTCCTTAACGCGCACAAGATATTTTATATTATCGCTTACGGTACTGTATTGCGGCGCGGAGATTACAGTGCCGTTAACCGTCACATACCTGTCCATATAATCAAGCGACGGGTGAGCGAAGTTACCCGACGCGAGAAAGAACGATACGGTGCTTATCATAAAGCCGACGGTAAGGACAAGAGCCGGCATGTCGGGTTTCCTTGAAATAACGGAGCGTATTAATGTTATAATAAGAAACGAGGCGGCAACGAGACCGGTAACGAATACTCCGAACCGATCGGCGCATAATATTGCCGACACCATAACCATGGCAAGTAATACATGAGTGAATTTCATTGCGTTTATCCTGTCCATAAAGATTTATCACAATAATTATAGCATAGGTAAATCCCAATTTCAATAGCTAACTTGGAATATGGTTTTTGCGCATGGTAAAATGCTGTAAATTTTCGTGTATCTCGCCATGGACGCTGTATCGCATATGCATGCACCGCATACGACAGTGTATGCCAAGCCCACGGAACAGGTTGTCCCAGAGCGCGCAATTTCCCATAATGTTTTGCGCGCGGCGGGACGGC
>CANRAG010000080.1 GCA_947628515.1 uncultured Clostridia bacterium
GAACATTCTCGCGTACGAGGAAAGCGACTCGACATAGCGGCGCTGGCCTTCGGCATATATTGTATCGAACGCAAGCGAGCTTTTGCCCGAACCCGAGAGTCCGGTAAGCACCACCAGCTTTTCGCGGGGGATGTTTACGGATACGTTTTTTAAGTTGTGTACTCTCGCGCCTCTTATCTTAATTTCACTGTTAATCATTTTGTGCTCCTTAATTTATATAGTATGTTCCGGTATCGTTTTTTCTCTTTATAGCAAGCCGTTTAAGCTCACTGACACGTTCCGAATCGGCGTTTATCGCCGTTTGGAAAAGGGCTTGCATAAATTCGTTTTCGGCATATGCCACATGCGCGTATGAGGCGATCGCGGCCCTGTCGTTTTCGTCAAAATCCCGCAGGTCGAGTATTTCGACATTGATACCGAGATTGAAATATATCATTTCTTCTGTCAGGCGGAACACATCCTCTGATGTGTTTGTATCACTGAACACAATAAACTCGTATACCTCCTCGGCATACACGTAAACTATAGGAGTGAGAATGTGTTCAAGAATTATGTCAACAGCTGAAACGAGCTTTTCTTCGTCTGTCATAAATCATATTCCTTTTCAAGTCTTTTTATTTCATCGCGGTACTCTGCCGCTTTCTCAAATTCAAGCTTTTCTGCCGCTTCGAGCATGAGGATTTCAAGCTGCGCAATCTGCTTGCGCACATCGATTGCCGGCACAGGCCGGTCGTCCTCCACCGCCTGCATGGGTTCGAGGATATCGCGTATATCCTTCATGATTGTTTTCGGTACTATGCCGTGTTCTTTATTAAAACGCAGCTGGCGTTCGCGGCGGCGGTTTGTTTCGCCTATGGCGCGCGACATGGAATTGGTTATCGTATCGCCGTACATTATAACCCGTCCGTCGGCATTTCGCGCGGCGCGGCCGATCGTTTGTATAAGCGACATCTCCGAACGCAAAAAGCCTTCCTTGTCGGCGTCTAAAATGGCTACAAGCGCGACTTCGGGTATATCCAGCCCCTCGCGCAGCAGATTTATACCGACAAGCACATCGTATACGCCCAGGCGCAAATCCTTTATTATCTCGGTTCGCTCTATGGTCTTTATCTCCGAGTGCATATATGTTACCTTTATGCCTATTTCTTTAAGGTAATCGGTCAAGTCCTCCGCCATTTTCTTGGTAAGCGTTGTGACGAGCACGCGGAAACCGTTTTCGGTAACTCTCTGTATTTCGCCTATTAAATCGTCAATCTGATGTTCCGTCGGGCGCACCTCGATAACCGGATCGACAAGTCCCGTCGGGCGTATAACCTGCTCGGCAACCACCGAGGAATGTTCCTTTTCGTAGTCCGCGGGCGTGGCGCTTGTAAATATCACCTGCCCCAAATGCCGCTCGAACTCGTCGAATTTTAACGGACGGTTATCGAGCGCGCTCGGCAGACGGAAGCCGTATCGTATAAGCGTTTCCTTTCTCGCGCGGTCGCCGTTATACATACCGCGCACCTGCGGAAGCGTCTGGTGCGACTCGTCTATTATCATAAGATAGTCCTTCGGGAAGTAGTCAAGCAGGGTGAACGGCGCGGAGCCTGCGGCTCTGCCGCTTATGTGGCGGGAGTAGTTTTCTATGCCGCGGCAGAAGCCTATTTCACGCATCATTTCAAGGTCATAGCGAGTGCGCTGCTCAATTCGCTGCGCCTCGATAAGCATATCCCGTTCTTTAAAGTATTTTACCTGCGCATCCATTTCCTCCTCGATTGCCGCCATTGCAAGCTGCATCTTCTCATGTGTCGTAACATAGTGCGACGCGGGCATTATTACCGCGTGGCGGTATGTGCCTATAATCTCGCCCGTAAGCGCGTTTATTTCTGTTATGCGGTCAATCTCATCGCCGAAGAACTCCACCCTTATCGCGTTTTCGCCGTTGTTTGACGGGAATATTTCAACAACGTCTCCGCGAACGCGGAACTTTGTGCGGACAAAGTTTATATCGTTTCGCTCATACTGCATATCGACGAGCTTTTTCAGCATTTCGTCCCTGTCCTTTTCCATGCCGACGCGCAGCGAGAGCATCATGTTTTTATAATCATCCGGATCGCCCAGACCGTATATGCACGACACGCTTGAAACAATTAGCACGTCCTTGCGTTCAAGCAGCGCGAAGGTCGCGCTGTGGCGCAGCTTATCCAGGTTTTCGTTGGTCATTGCGTCCTTTTCTATATATGTGTCCGTCTGCGGCAGATACGCCTCCGGCTGATAGTAGTCATAATAGCTAACGAAGAATTCCACACAGTTATTCGGGAAAAATTCCTTGAATTCCGAGCAGAGCTGCGCCGCAAGCGTTTTGTTGTGGGCAAGCACTATGGTGGGCTTGTTCACCGCGGCAATGATATTAGCCATTGTGAAGGTTTTGCCCGAGCCTGTAACGCCCAGCAGCGTCTGGAACTTTTCACCGTTATTCAGGCCGTTAACAAGCTTTTCTATTGCGTCAGGCTGATCGCCCGCCGGCTTATATGGAGAAACAAGCTCAAAATGATCCATTCTTTGCTACCTCCGTAGATATTGCATACTTAATCAGTATATAGTATACTACACAAACATATGTTTGTCAAGTGTGAAAGTATGGAAGTCGCGGGTTACCGCCAAAAGATTATTGATTATTGAAAGCAAAACGCCGAGTGCCAAAGACCTGACATTTATCTGAACTTTATCGGGAATTTTGGAGTTCCCGCCGATGTAGTTACACCTATAGATATAGAAGCCGAGCGGCGGTAAGCGAGTATGCGAGGAAGCATAACCTTTGCCGGACATAAAAATTTTATTTTGAAAAACGATTGACAAAACCCTATTGATTTATTTGCTCAATAGTCTGTTTATATGATTGAGGATCATAATCTGATCTCTGTCGTCAAGCTGTTTCATACCTTCAACTGCTTTTTGTATCAGTTCCGGATTGGAAACGCTGTCATCGAAGAAATCGGCGGGGGTAATGCCGAAATAATCACATATTGCAAAAAGCTCAGGCAGCGGAGGAAGAGATTTACCGGATGAAATATTATAGATATATCCGCGGCTATGCCCAAGGTCATAGCTCATTTTATACTCGGACACGCCTTTTTTCAGTCGAAGCTGAGTTATTCTGTTTCTTACAAAATCATTTGTCATAGCCATTCACCTCTCATTCTTATAATATATCAAAAAAAGGCTATATTACTCAAGGGAAATATGTTATTTATTATTGAATAATCGTATAAAATATGTTATAATCAAAATATATTATTGTATACGGCATAAAAATGGAGGCGCATATAAGACAGTGCGTTATGCTGTCAGAGAGGGAAAAGATGTAAAAAATATATTGGATTTTCAGTAATACGGTAGTTCTGTACAATGCGTACAATTATAGATATAAAATTAGTGCAATATCACTATAAAAAATATTGTTTAGCATATTCAATTTGTGGTAAATATATATTATAGAATAATGCGCTCATATAAGAGTGACAAAGAAAGGACGGAAAAAAGAATATGCAGAACATAAGGAACGTTGTTTTAATGGGACACGGTAAAAGCGGAAAGACCACCATTGTTGAGGCTATGCTCTATAATTCGGGTCAGATTAAGCGATTGGGCACAATCGAGGAGGGCAATACCGTTTCCGATTATGACAGTGAGGAAGTAAAGAGACAGTGCTCAATTAACACTACGGTTGAGGCAATCAACTGGAAGGAGTTTAAGTACAATATTATTGACACACCGGGATTTTTTGATTATGCCGGAGACGTCAAGGCCGGCGTGAGGGCGGCAGACAGCGCAATGATTGTACTGAGCGGAAGAACCGGAGTGGGAGTCGGAACAAAACAGACATTTGAGTATGCAAAGAATAAGAACATACCGATAATGTTCTTTGTAAATAAGCTTGACGACAGCCATTCGAGCTATGAAAAGGTTCTTGAGGAGATGAAGGAGGTATTCGGAAAGGCTATAACGCCGTTCGTATATCCTATTCAGGACGAGAACGGATTTCAGGGCTATGTCGATATTGTAGACATGACGGCGCGCCGTTATGAGGGCAGTGAGAGAATTGATATTCCCGTTCCGGAGGGTATGGAAGAAACGGTTGCTCCGCTTCGCGAGATGATTATGGAGGCCATTGCCGGTACGGACGAGGAGCTTATGGTTAAGTACTTCAATGAGGAACCGTTTACATTTGACGAGATAAAGAAGGCCATAAGGACAGGCGTTAAGGACGGCAGCATATATCCGGTATATTGCGGCAGCGGCGCGCAGAATATAGGTATCCGTTCGCTTATGGACAGTATAGGCAAGTATCTTCCGGCGCCGGCGGAAATCACAGAAACGGGCAGAAAGGCCGATACGGCGGAGCCTGTGGAGCTTGTGCAGTCGCCGGATGAAATGACGTCGGCGGTGGTATTTAAGACAATAGCGGACCCGTTTGTGGGCAGAATGTCCATATTCAGAGTATATTCGGGCGAGGTTAAGGCCGATACAACATATTATAACCCGAACAAGGGCGAGAGCGAGAGGATAGGTAAGATTTACACCTTGACGGGCAAGAAGCAGACGGAGGTGAAGTCTGTTAAATCGGGCGATATAGGCTGCGTTACAAAACTTGAACACACAAAGACCGGCGATACTCTTTGCGACCGGAATAAGAATATTATTCTCACAGGTATCGAGTTCCCGCCCCCGACGCTTTCCATGGGAATACGTCCGGAGAAAAAGGGTGACGAAGAGAAGGTTGTGGGAAGTATGATGAAGCTCATGGATGAGGATCCGACCTTCACGGTAACGAATAATCCCGAGACGAAACAGACGCTTATTAACGGTCAGGGCGAGCAGCATATCGATGTTATCGTAAGCAAGCTTAAAAATAAGTACGGTGTATCTGTAATTCTTGAAGAACCGGTTACGGCGTACAGGGAGACAATAACAAAGTCGGCCACCGTTGAGGGCAAGCACAAGAAGCAGTCAGGCGGACACGGCCAGTACGGTCATGTAAAGATAGAGTTTGCTCCGGGTCTTACCGAGGAACTTATGTTCGAGGAAAAGGTATTCGGCGGAAGCGTTCCGAAGAACTACTTCCCGGCGGTTGAAAAGGGATTGAGAGAAAGCGCGGAATACGGTGTTCTCGCGGGGTATCCGGTGGTAAATCTTAAAGCCACGCTTCTTGACGGTTCATATCATCCGGTTGACTCCTCCGAAATGGCGTTTAAGACCGCCGCGTCCTTGGCGTACAAGGAGGGCATGAAGCAGGCCGGACCGGTTATTCTGGAGCCGATAGGCTATCTTAAGAGCTATGTTCCCGAAAGCATAATGGGCGATGTTATAGGCGATATTAACAAGCGCCGCGGAAGAATTATGGGAATGGGCGAGAGCGACAAGGAAGGATTAAATCTTGTCGAGGCGGAAGTACCTGTATCGGAGATGCACAAGTATTCAACAGACCTCCGCGCAATGAGCGGCGGCGCGGGCACATTTACATTTGAGTTCGTTCGCTATGAAAGAGCTCCCATGGATGTTGCGAATAAGATAATCGCGGCCGCGAACACAAAATAAGACTTTCCGATTTTCCGGATATATAACACAAAGAAACAGTCAGGGTATTGTAGGTTCCCTGACTGTTTCATTTTTAATATGAATTTAAAAGGTTATTTATCGGATGTTTCCGCAGGCGGCTCCGACGGGGCGTCGGTCGCCTTTTCCGCGTCATCCGTAAGGTCAAAAGTAAATACCTGTTTCGGCGGAGTGGTTGCGTCCTCCGGCGCGGGAGAAGCCTCTGTATTGCCATCGGGCGCGGCGGTCGGAGCGGCTGACGGCTGCTTCGGAGCCTGTGTCGGATTTTCGGTCTCGGCGGGCTTTTCCACAGCGTTTACAACTATATATCCGCCATAGTATATTTTCACCTTGACCGGCCCGTACGCGTCTATCGAATCGAAAAGATAGAATTTGCTTTCGGGAGCAAAGTACGGGGTGGATATAGGCACGGTTGAGCTGTAGTCCGACGGGATATACGACCTTGCGTTATCTAACGTAAAGTCCTCCATTGCGCCGATCGTCTCGCCGGGATACCAATAGCTGTTCGCGGTGTCGCAGCTTATATTTACGGTGTTGGTATCGTTGATCCAGTCAACGGTCGCGCCGAACGCCTCGGAAATCACTCGCAGCGGAACATATGAGCGCTCGCCTATGATTTCGGGCTGGAGCGCGGCTATATCTATCGATACCGCGTCATTCTTTGACGTGTCGCTGTTAACCCACTTTCTAAGCGACCATACGTTATATCCGGAGCTGTTGAATGTGCGGGCAAACTGAATGATGATGTCGTTCTTTGTGCAGGTTATAAGCTGCTCGTTGAGATAATTATTTTTTTGATATTCGTCCCAGTACACATTTATGCCCATGCTTGAAAACACGCTTCTTAACGGGACATATGTAAAATTGTCAATTATATACGGCTGCGCGTCCTCTTCAAATTCAAGCACTGTGCCGTTGAGCACGACCGTCGCGCTTTCCGTAATTTCCGTATCCGAAGGCTCCGGAGAGGTTACCGGCGGCGGTGTTGGCTGCGTGCCGGTATTGTCGGTGAAATGGCTTTCCGTTACCTTGGGAAGCGTTCCCGTGTATATTTCCGCGCCGAGGCTTGAGGTTATCTGAACCTTTACCATATTTCCGAGCGTGAGGACGGCCTTTCCGTCAAACTCGCTGCCCGAAACGGTGTTTATCATATGGCAGGGAATAACGGCGGTATCGCCGTTTACCGTACCTTCCGAAAATATATATTTGTATGTTTCAACATCATTTTTTATTCGCATAAAGCGAATTGTAATTGTTGAGTCCGTGCAAGTCAGAATATCCATCGACGCTCCGCCCGTGCCGTCCGTATTGCCTGTGTAATAAGCCCCTACATAGTCCGAGGGCGCGGCAAAAACTGACGGAAGAATTGACGCGAGCATTGTAATCATCGCAAATAATGCCGCAAGCTTTTTCTTCATAGTAACAACCTCTCCTTTTATGTGTATATACAACGCGACCATATCACGTTGTATAATCCCCGTATGGCAAAAGATTATGCCTTGTCTACCGAGCCGAAAAGCTCCATTTTTTCCTTGACGATTTCCTTTATTCCTTCAAATCCGGGCAGGAGCAGCTTTCTCGGATCAAATCCCTTGCCTACCAAATCCTTGCCTTCCTCGATGTACTTTCTTGTAGCCGCCTGGAAGTATAGCTGACATTCGGTGTTAACGTTTATTTTTGCCACTCCGAGTGAAATCGCTTTTTTAATCATGTCCTCAGGAATACCGGTGCCGCCGTGAAGCACGAGCGGGAGATCGCCTATGAGCGCCTTTGTCGCCGCGAGCGCGTCAAAGTCAAGTCCCTGCCAGTTTTCCGGATACTTGCCGTGGATATTCCCTATACCTGCCGCGAGGAAGTCAACTCCGAGGTCAGCAATCATCTTGCACTCGTTCGGGTCCGCAATCTCGCCCGCGCCTATGACGCCGTCCTCCTCGCCGCCTATTGAGCCGACCTCGGCTTCTATTGACATGCCCATGTTGTGAGCCACGTTTACAAGCTCCTTTGTCTTTTCAATGTTTTCGTCAATCGCAAAATGCGAGCCGTCGAACATTATTGACGAGAAGCCCGCCTTAATACATTTATAGCATCCCTCATATGTTCCGTGGTCAAGGTGGAGCGCAACCGGCACCGTGATATTAAGCGATTCAATCATAGCCTTAACCATGGCGGCAACGGTGGTAAAGCCCGTCATGTACTTACCCGCGCCCTCTGAAACACCGAGAATAACGGGTGAGTTGTTTTCCTCGGCGGTCAAAAGAACAGCCTTTGTCCACTCCAGGTTATTGATGTTGAACTGACCTACCGCGTAGTGCCCCTCAACCGCTTTTTGTAACATTTCTGTTGCTGAAACTAACATATATAATTCCTCCTGAATAAATATTTTAACAGGCAAGTTATAAAACCGCGTTTTACAACTGTCCGAATATTTTACGTTTTAAATGCCGATTTTCCGTTCCCTCGCATAAAAGAACAGGTATTGCTGCGCCATGCCGCCCAAAGCGCCGAATTTGCTTTCGGCAAAATCGGAAATGGTTTTTATGCTTTGCGGTCTGCCGTTAAAATAGCAGTATTCCATAATTCTTTTAATCCACACATCCACGGGGAACGCGTCGCGGCGCGAAAGCCCGAAAAGCAATATGCAGTCCGAAACCTTGTTACCTATGCCGTATATGCTCATAAGCTCTTTTTTTGCAGCCGGAGTCGGCAGAGATTTTATTCGGACAAGATCGATTTTCCCGCTTGCCGTATCGCGCGCGCATTGCAGAATATATTTGTCACGGAACCCCGCGCGTATAACGCTTAAATCCTCCAATGACAGCTCCGCAATCCTTTGCGGAGAAGGGAAGGAATAATATGTCTTTCCCTCGTATATATGCGCCTCTCCGAAGCTTCGGCACAGCTGCTCGATAATCTTCTTGATACGCGGTATGTTATTGCTCGCGGAAATAATAAAGGAAATCATAGTTTCCCACAAATCCTGGTTCAGGATACGTATTCCGCCGCCGTATTTTACCGCGTCAATCATTACGGGATCGCCCGAGCTTGTCAGTTCCGCCTTTATTTTGCCGTAATCGCGGTCAAGATCGAGAAAGCGCCGCCACACGGAGTCAAATTCACTGTATGTAACACTGTGCAGAATTATCTCATTGCCGCGCTTTGATATGCGCACGGTATGCCCGAAGGCGGTTCCCGTGTAGGAGCCGTCACAGCCGGCGTTAAACCGGAAACACTGCCCGCAGTCGAATATGTGCGAAAGCTCGAAATCCGGCTGGTCTGTAATGATAATATCATTGTTTTTTTCGCTTATCTTCATAGTAATTATATTATAGCACAATTTATTTCTATTATCAACAAAAAACTTGAAATATTTTATATTTGTAAAATATGTAAGCAAGATTGCGCCAAATGTACCCCGTAATAAGCAATTTAACAAATATCAAATAAAGGGAGCCTCAGCTCCCCTTTTTAGATATTAATTTATGTGATTTACCGTACCGCTTTATCTGGTCACTATGTCAACCGGAACGTTAAATATCTTTGCAACCTTCATGATTGTGTCGATATGTCTGCCAGTAGCAGCCGCGAAATGGTGCGTCGGTCCGCATTCGCTCCAGCGGTTTACAAACTCTCTTGCGCCGCAGGTGAAACGCGTTCTCATGTTTGTATCGCCGAACGAGAGGATTTTGCCTTCCTCATTTACGCCCTCGGCAACGATGAACTTGAAGTGCCCGTCGCCGTCCTGTGTGATTGCAAGATATGTAACGGGGCCTGTGTACGGATAGAACTGCGTCAGGTAGCCGCCGCCGGTCTTGCCGTGGAATACCTTTACTATCTTCATGGTCGGCTTCCTGTCAGATATGTCCGCGTCGCCCGAACCGCTGTGTCCGATGATTGCGATGTCGTCGTTAAAGTCTATCGAGTACATCTCCGCGAGCTGTCCCGTGCCGGAAATTGTCTTTAGGATACTCATCGCCATAGCGACCTTCATATCCCCCTCAACAGCGCATGCCGTACCCTGTTTTATAAGCATTGAGAACGCGGGAATGAGCATACTGTCGAGCACGCCCGCTTTGCCTGTCGCATAGCCGTCATAGTGTGAGGCGATAAGTCCGAGCTGCTCGTCCTTAACCCACTGCTCGAACGCGACAACGTATTTTGCCATTTCCCATACTTCCTCTATACTTCCGCCGCCTTCGATATCGAAGGTGTCAAGAATATCCTGAGCCTTGGCGCGAATAGCCGCTTCGTCGGTAATATCGTCGGCTATGGCCCACATCTTCTCCCAGTCAAACTGCTTTGTGTAAAGGTGCATCCTTCTGTAGAGGTTTGACTCGTCAATATATAAATCCATCATACCAGGATAAGGTCTGCCTATCTGCGCGATATTTGTATCGCGGAAACGTCTCCTTACCTGAGCCGCGCGGCACCAGTCCTCTATTTCAGCCTGAACTTGCGGGTCACCGCCCTCAACAACACCTGTTATAACAGCGTGACGCTTGCCGTATCTTTCAAGGTCGGCAACCATCTCGCCGACCGCGCCGCAGGCATAGCCCTCTCCGAGCCATGAAGCGATGTCGGTGTGGTCGTAATCGAGAGCCTTAAGCTTCTGGATATTGACAAGAACAACCGGAACATCCAAATCCTTAACGGCGGGAAGCATGTTGTATGAGGTGGCATATGTAAGCAATTGCAAGAATACAAGGTCAACATCGGCCGCGCGGAATAAATCGCCTGCCTTCTGTGACTGCTCCTTGGTTGTTACCATACCGCCGTCAATAACTTCAACCGTATCCGGCAGAGTCTTTTTGAACGCGTCGTACTGCGCCTCAAACTCCGGTACAAGTGACGGGAACTGCGGAAGGTATGCGCCCAATGCAATGGAGAACACACCGATTTTCGCTTTTGTTTCAACTAACATATTTTATACTCCTTCCGTGCATTGCCAATATAGGGAACGGCAACACAAATAACATAATATATATTATATATATTATAGCATTAAATATGGCTTCAGGTCAATACGTTTTGTTAAATTTCCACAGAAAATTTGCTGCCGCCGCGCGCGTATCACGGCGGGCGCCGCCGAAATCACACGCTTTTTTTGTTTGAAATGCCGAATTTGTAAATAAGCTATTAATTTTTCAAAAACCCCTTTTAAAATTATGAAGAATATGGTATAATAACCCGTATGGGCGATACTGCGCCCGTCACGGAGGTATTATAATAAATGGAGATGTGTATTAAGTGCGGGCAGCGCCCCGCCGTCATGTATATAACGAAGGTGGAGGGGAACAAGACCTCCATGGATGGCTATTGCCTTTCATGCGCCAAAGAGCTGGGCTTGGCGCCCGTTGACCGGATGCTGGATAGGTTCGGTATAGGCGATGACGAGATAGAGACGATAAACGAGCAGATGAACGAGTTCATAGAGAGCATGGGCGGGCCGGAGGCGATGCGTGAGGCAGAGAACAACATGCTTGCCGCGATGCAGAACGGCGATATGGACGAGGATATGGAAGGCGGAGCAATGACCGCACCGTTCTCGGATTTTATGAGCAATATATTCGGTCCCGCGCCGTTCGGCGAAAGACCGGCGGAGGAGGAGCCAATGCCGGGAAACAGCACAAAAGCGGATAAAAAGAAGCGTAATAAGCGCGGGAAAAAGAGCGTGCTTGACACCTACGGAACCGACCTTACCGCCAAGGCGGCTTTGGGCGAGGTTGACAGAGTGGTTGGCAGAAACGCGGAGGTGGACAGGGTTATTCAGATTTTGAACCGCCGCCAGAAGAACAACCCCATCCTTTTAGGCGAGCCGGGCGTGGGAAAAACGGCTGTCGCGGAGGGGCTTGCCCTGCGTATATTTGAAAAGAGCGTGCCGCCGAAACTGTTTAACGCGCGTCTTTATCTTATCGACTTCGCGGCTATAGTGGCGGG
>CANRAG010000081.1 GCA_947628515.1 uncultured Clostridia bacterium
GAAAAACAGGTAGTCACGGAGGTGAGCCCGATTATTGAGAATGACAGAACCCTTGTTCCGCTTCGCGTCATAAGCGAGGAACTGGGTAAGGAGGTACGGTGGAACGGAGAGACACAGGAGGTAATAATAAGCGACAAGAGCGGTGTTCTCACCTTAAAAATTGACAATAAGGAAGCGAGCTGGGCGCCTTCCGGAGGCGATACCGAATACACTGTTTCGCTCGATACGGCGCCAATGCTTATAAACGATGTAACCATGGTTCCCGTGCGGTTTATTGCCGAGCGGTTCGGCGCGAAGGTGGACTGGGACGGCGACACGGAGAGCGTTATTATAAAAACGCAAGCTGTTGAAGAAGCTAAAACATTTGCGGACAAGCTCATAGAGCAGATACCGCGCGATGAAAACTATATGATTTCGCCGCTTTCAATCCGCATGGCGTTCGCGCTTGCGGCAAACGGCGCGGAGGGCGAAACCCTGTCGGAAATGCTCGACGCTCTCTATATAGACGACATTGACGCGTTCAATATAAGGTCGAAAAAGCTGATTGACAGCTACAGCGATAACGACTTGCTGCGCTTAAACATTGCAAACTCAGTCTGGACAAACACATCCAATACCGAATATGAGTTTAAAAAGACCTATACCGATAAAATCACCGATTTCTACAGAGGCACGGCGAATACCGTAACCAATGATAACGCGGTGGACACGATTAACGGCTGGGTTAGCGATAGCACAAACGGAAGGATACAGAAGATAATATCAGCGCCGGAGTTTGAAGCTATGCTTATAAACGCGGTGTATTTTAAGGGCATATGGAAAAATCAGTTCAGCGCCGAACTCACGCGCGATGACGTGTTTACCGACGGCGCGGGCGCGGAGCACATGATACCGTTTATGCACAAGCTAATCCGCATGCCATACTGTGAGAAGGATGGAATACAGATGATTGAGCTTCCGTACCGTTACAAGGACTATGAGATAGGCGACGACGGGGTTACGGAAAAGACGGCGGGCGCGCAGGTGAGTATGTATATAATTCTTGACGGCGAAAATCCGGTCATGCCGGAGTCGTTTGTGGCGTCAGCGATAGATAATAACGAATTTCAGGACGTGAGGCTGGAGCTTTCCATACCGAAATTTAAAATGGAATATTCAACCTCTCTTAATGAAATAATGAAAACGATGGGTATGAATAAGGCCTTTGTGCCGCTCGCGGCGGAATTTGCGCCGATGTTTGAAAAGGGCGAGATGTATATTGACAGCGCTCTGCACAAGACCTATATAGATGTTGACGAGTACGGCACGGAAGCCGCGGCTGTTACGGGGGTGGGAATGGCGACGACAGCGCTTGACCCGGACACGCCGGTACGGTTTACTGCCGATAAGCCGTTCACATTTATGATTTATGACAGGACAAACAGCGAGGTGCTGTTTGAGGGCAGATATGTCTGTCCGGAGGAATGAACCGCTTTGTTTGGGAGGACAAAACAGGTAATAACCATATTTTGACATATCCATAGGATGGAGCGTCCAAGGCGCGCCGCACGGCGCGCTGCGGGCGCTTCGTTCTACATATAAAAAACCGGCGCGCGCCGGTTTTTTTAGTCCTCATCCGTTACAAGAATTCCTATTCCCGAAAGCGCGTCTCCCACGCCGTCGAGCACCGCTTCGCTTTTGGCGCGGACGCTGTGGTAGTGGTAGCCGCTTGTCACATTTTTAAGCGGTCCGGAGCGTCCGTTTTTAAGCGAGAAGATGTATTCGTTCACATCTTCTATGGTTGCTATATTAAGCTCCGCCTCTATTTTGCCGTATATTTTGTGCCATACGAACACATTTTCGACAATGCCGCCCGCGTTCACGATTGTTTCAAGCTCCTTTCGGATTTCATCGTCCCCGTGCACCACCTTAAAAACACGCTTCGGCATGGGCGCGCGGCGCAGAATATACCCCTTTGTGGTCGAGATTATATCGCTGCCCCGCGCTTTCAGCGCGGCTATATCCTTCACGATTATCTGTCTGCTGACTCCAAGCTCCTTCGCCAGTGTGCTGCCGGAAACGGGCGAGGAGCTTTCAGATATTCTTTTTAAAATCAGTTCCGGTCTGCTGCTCATATTTGCCTCTCCTTTTTATACCGCGCGGAGGTTTTTCAGCGATAAATCAAGTATCGGCGCGCTGTGCGTCAGCGCTCCGCTGGATATATAGTCCACGCCCAAATCCTTGAGCGCCGCGATATTCTCTCTTGTGACATTGCCGCTGCATTCGGTTTCGGCTCTGCCGTCTATTATCGCGATTGCCTCGCGCATTGTCTCGTGCGTCATGTTGTCGAGCATTATAATATCCGCGCCGGCCTCCGCCGCTTCGCGCACCATGTCGAGATTTTCCGTTTCCACCTCAATCTTTCTTACAAACGGCGCGTATTCCTTTGCAAGCCTTATTGCGTTCTTAACGCCGCCCGCCGCGCTGATGTGGTTATCCTTTAACAGGACTCCGTCCGAAAGGTTGTAGCGGTGGTTGAAGCCGCCGCCCGCTCTTACGGCGTATTTTTCAAATATTCTCATATTCGGCGTGGTCTTGCGGGTGTCTAACAGCTTTGTCTTTGAACCTTCAAGCAGCTTTACGATGGAATTTGTATAGGTCGCTATTCCGCTCATGCGCTGCAAATAATTGAGAGCTGTTCTCTCGCCCGAAAGAAGGACGCGTATATCTCCCGTTACCGTGCCGAGTTTCACGCCGTTAGCTATGCTGTCGCTGTCCTTTGCGGCTATATCAAACTCCGTTTCGCTGTCGAGCAGCGTGAACACGCGCTTAAATACATCTATTCCGGCAAGTATTCCGTCCTGCTTGCATATTAAATCGACCGTGCCGCGCTGCGGCTTGTGCATAACCGCGTTGGTGGTCACGTCCTCGCTTGAGATATCCTCGCGCAGCGCACTTAATATAAGTTCGTCGGCGTTCATTTGCATTGTAATATTATTCATGGTTTTTCTGTGCCCTTTCTATTTCTTCTCTTACCGTTTGTATGTAGTCCCTGTCGCAGTCACGGTAATCGTTCTCGTTAATATCCGGCGTAATAACATCGCAGTCGTCATATTCCTCCGCGATATGCTTTGCCGCGCGCTTTGCGAACACAAGACTTTCAAGCAGCGAATTGCTTGCGAGCCGGTTTTTGCCGTGCACGCCGTTGCACGCTGTTTCGCCCGCTGCGTAGAGGTTATCCATCGAGGTTTTTGAATGTTTGTCAACCTTAATCCCGCCCATGAAATAATGCTGTGCCGGAACCACCGGTATACATTCCTTTGTGACGTCGTACCCCTCCTCCAGACAGCGTTTGTAGATGTTGGGGAAGTGGGAGAGGATATGCTCCTTGGGTATGGGCTTCATAGACAGCCACACATATGGGCGGTTGTCCTCATCCATTTGCGCCCATATCGCCTTTGACACAACGTCGCGCGGCTGCAATTCATCGGTGAACCGCCGCATATGCGAGTTGAACAGAACCGCGCCTTCGCCGCGCACAGACTCCGATATCAGAAAGCGTCTGCCCTTGCGCTTTGAATAGAGAGTTGTGGGATGTATCTGCACATAGTCCATGTTCTCCAGTTCTATGCCGTGTTTGAGCGCGATTGCGATGGAATCGGCAGTAAGATGCGGGTAGTTTGTGCTGTTGTGGTACAGTCCGCCTATGCCGCCGGTCGCAAGCACTGTAAACCTCGCGTCGATTTCGGTCATAGCGCCGTTCGGGTGCTGCGCCACAATCCCAGCGCAGCGTCCGACACATTCTATAATATCCACCATTTTAAGTTGCTCTATTATCTTTATGTTTTTCCGCCTCTGAACCTCTGCCAGAAGCTTTGAGGTTATCTCCTTGCCGGTAATATCGGCGTGGAAACAAATTCTCGGCGCGGAATGTGCGCCCTCCTTCGTGAATTTTAAGGTGCCGTCCTCATTGCGTTCAAACTCCACGCCGAACGATATGAGATCCTTTATTACGTCGCGGGAAGATCTGATCATTATGTCAACCGATTTTTTGTTGTTCACATAATGCCCCGCGCGCATCGTATCCTCAAAATACGCGTCGTAGTCCGACTCATCGCGCAGCATACATATGCCGCCCTGCGCGAGAAACGAGTCGCTTTCCTCCACGGTTGACTTTGTTATGATAAGTATGTCGCGGTCTGCAGGGAGGTTGAGCGCGCAGTACAGCCCCGCCACTCCTGTTCCGACAATGACAATATCAGTTGTTATCTTCATTAAATTCACCACTTTTTATAGCCGGATAGCTTTTGATGTTTGACTTTTATTATACAGCAGAGGTTTACAGCTGTCAATACACCTGTAAACTTTTTGTGTAATATGACGAAGATGATTTTTCCGTAACAGAATTTTAAAAGCCTTACAAGCCTTGTTTAATCGTTAGAAAACCGTGGGATTTTTTGGTTAAGCTATTTACATACGCGGGTATTATGTGGTACAATAAATATATATTCCATAATAAGGAGGTAGCAGGTCATGAAAAGAGGGTTTGCCGCAATTCTGGCGGCGTCAATGGCATTGGCGCGCGGGATAGGAATACCTGTTATGGCCGACGCGGCTGATATGAACGAAAAGGAATTTTTCTCAAGGCTTGACTATGAGCGTTATCCCGCGCTTGCGGGAGTAAGGGACGCTGCCGGACGCGGCGATTATGCCGCCGCGAAATCGGAGCTGCTAAGCTATTACCGGCAGAGAAAGGCGGAGGGCGGAGCGCGCGCGTTTCCGATAACGGAGAATGACAGAAATCCGGGGATGGCGGAGCTTGCGCTTTATAACATACTCACGGGCCCCTATGAATTTGATGTAAAAATAGGCGAATTTACCGTAAGCGGCAAGGGCGCGGCGGGCGCCAAATACTATACGGCGGATATTACCGAGAGAGCGGCGGCGGAGGCGGTAAACGGTAATCTTTCAATAATGCTTATGCAGAAGGAGAAGCAGGAGTACGCTGTTTCGGTAAAGACGAAGGAGGGCGGCGCGGCGCCGGTGCTGCGCGTGGAGACGACGGACGGCGCGAAATTTGATATTAAAGCCGATAACGATACATATATACACGCCGGAACGCCCGACAGGGCGTATGGCAGGGACAGGGTTATGTGCGTAAACGAATACAGCGCCGATTCAGACAATGCCATAAGCGGCAGAACGCGGCGCGCGTATATAAATTTCCCGCTTGACGTCCTGGACGGCAGAGAGATAAAAAGTGCCGTGCTGCGCGTGAGCGCGTATCTTGACGGCAATTGCGTGACGGGAGACAAGGACGTTATAATAATCGGCATAGGCGATACAACGTGGAGCGAGGACACGCTTAAATGGTCGGGAGTGGGCGGAAGCGTGTATTCGTGGCAGGACAATCCGACAGGCCCGCCGTGGAACCTGCCGAAGAACGCGGATAACGAGTACCTGAACGTTACCTCGCGCTTCTGGTTCGGACCGCCGATGGCATATGAGTATTTACAGTATATCAAAAATCCGGACGAATACCCTATGGGAGAGCAATACGGCGAAAAGCTGCTGTTTCTGATGAACGCGTTCGCCGAAAAAAAGAGCTATGGTTTTAACCGCACTCTTGAAACGGGTGAGCGCCTTAACCGCTGGGTGGATATTATAGACGCGCTTGTGGACACTCCGGCAATGACGCCCGATATTTTCTATAACCTCATATCGTTCGTATGGGGCGACTGCAATTTTATAAACGGGCTGGATATTGAAAACGGCTCGTACTGGTGGAGCAACTGGAGAATAGTCGCAAACGCCGGATTTTTTAAGGGAACGGAGTATTTTCCGGAGTTCACAGACTACGCGGAGTTTCGCAAAAAGGCGGAGAGCAATGTAGAATACTGCATGGATCTTCTGTATAATGAGGACATGAGCTTTACGGAGGCGGGCATGGCATACGCGCAGTGGTGCGCGGAGCTTTTCAGCGACTGCGTGAGGATGGCGGAGCTTAACGGACGTCCGATGAGCGCGGAGTTTAAAGAAAGGCTGAGATATGCCGCGCGTTTTGCGATGGAGAGCTTTTATCCGGACGGGTACGACACCAATATAGGCGACTCAAACTATGTGGATAAAAAAGCGAGCTTTGCGGCGCTTGCGGAGCTTCTTGACGACGCGGCGCTAAAGGCGTATGTAAGCGGCGGAAAAACGGGCGATGCGGGATACCTTTCGAGCTGGTACGGCGATTGCGGCAGCGCGTTTATGCGCAACAGTTGGGACCCGAACGAGACTGTGTATGTGAGCTTTATAAACAGCCCCAATGACGGGCACGCGCACCCGGACTCAAACCAACTGCTGATGTACGCCTACGGCAGACCGCTGCTTGTTGACAGCGGCCGTTACAGCTACAGCAGCTATAACAGTATCTTTTCAATGCTTAGAACCGCCCGCGCGCACAATACCATAGAGGCTGCGGGAAAAACGCTGGGTACTCATTCTGAGGCGGCAGCTCCGGCGGCGTACCATGTAAGCAATAAGCTTTTTGAGTTCAACTCGTTTGTCCAAAACGGCTACGAGGGCACGGCTCACACCCGAAACGTGCTCTATCTCTATGACGGTTACGCAATCGTAAGCGATTATGTGGACGGCGAAACGGCGGACGAATACCGGCAGAACTGGCATTTTATGCCCGCGAGCCGCGCGTATGCCGATGGGGACGCCGCGCGAACCGCGTTTCGCAGCGGGGCGAATATAACAATAGTGAACGCGGGCGGCGCGGCGGAAATCAAGGACGGATACCACAGCGCGAACTACGGACTGGTGGCAGACAGCAAGTACGCCTCATACGCCCGTAAGGGACGGACGGTAAAGTTTGATACCGTTCTGTACCCGACACGCTCCGGCACAGCGGAGCTTAAAGCATACGAGCTTGCGCCGGGGGATGTATCAAAAAGCGCGATAAGGCTTGAAGGCGCTGTAGACGGTATATATTACGTGAAAAATACGGATAAATCCGACGGCGTTATAACAAACGGGACGGACAGCTTCGCGACGGACGCAAAGCTAATGTATTACAGCGGAGGAACAACTATACTCTGCGGCGGAAGCATGCTTTCGTTAAACGACGAAAGGATTTTGGAATACAGCGGCGAAATACCCGGAATTGCCGTCACAGTTCGGGACGGAGCGATGTATATTTATATCGGTAAAACAGATACTACAAATAAGAGCGGCGGTATAATAAAAATAAAGAATGACGGGATAGATAAGGTATATATAAACGACGCGCCGGCAAAAACAGATGTATCGGACGGATATATTACGGTAAGATATGATTGATTAAACGCGGTTACGGCGAAGTTTTTAACAAATGGAAATGTAAAACAGGTATTGTTTATAATTAAATTCAACAAAATTTTTCAATTTCATTGACATACCAAACAATATGAGGTATACTATCCTTGTCAAAATGAGAACACGGTTATCCGCCATATTTCAAGGCGTGAGAGAGGAGAGTAATTATGACATTCGAAGGGGCATTGAAGAAAATTCAGGCAAAGTTTACCGAAGTGGATGCTTCTAAGCTTGCGGACATGGCTGTACAGGTAACGCTTACAGATGAGGACTGCGGCGGCACACTTTATTTCAAGGTAACAAACGGCGCGGTGGACGTACAGGGCTATGACTACCGTGACAATGACGCAATTATAGATATTGACAGAAAGGCGCTTATGGACATACTTTCGGGTAAGAGCACTCTTGATAAGGCTGTTGATAAGGGCGCCGCGACGGTAAAGGGCAATTTCGAAAAGCTCGATACATTAAAGGCGGCAATTCCGGAGCATGTTCCGGTTAAGAAGCCGGCAGTAAAAAAGACTGCCGCAAAGAAGGCTGAGGCTCCTAAGGCCGCTCCGGCGAAGAAAACAGCGGCGAAAAAGACAACGGCTGTCACTCCGGCAAAGAAGGCGGAGCCGGTAAAGAAAACGGCGGTAAAGAAGGCAGAACCGGCAAAAAAGGTCGCCGCGGTAAAGAAGGCCGACGCTGAAAAGAAGCCTGCCGAAAAGAAGTCAAAGTAAGCTCAGGCTGCAATTCAGCCGTTAAGGGATATTAACTAAAAACGTAAGTAATCGACGGGGATTCTATATACGGTAAGCATATAGAATCCCTGTTGTTGTCTTGAATAAATTACAGGAGGATACAGAAATGGCAAAAATTCAAATGACAACTCCGGTTGTCGAGATGGACGGCGACGAGATGACCAGAGTTATCTGGAAGATGATAAAGGACATACTTATAACGCCATATGTGGATCTAAAATCGGAGTATTACGATCTCGGTCTTGAAAACCGTAACGCGACGAACGACAAGGTTACGACAGACAGCGCCGAGGCGACGAAGAAATACGGCGTAGCCGTTAAGTGTGCTACGATAACGCCGAACGCCGCGCGTATGACGGAGTATGATCTAAAGGAGATGTGGAAGTCGCCTAACGGTACGATCCGCGCCATTCTTGACGGAACGGTGTTCAGAACTCCCATTCTCGTAAAGGGTATAGTTCCGTATATTCCTACATGGACAAAGCCAATCACAATAGCGCGTCACGCTTACGGCGATGTGTACAAAAACGTTGAGATGCAGGTTCCTGCCGGAGGCAAGGCCGAGCTTGTATATACGGATAAGGACGGAAACGAAACCCGCGAAACAATTCACGAGTTTAAAAACAGCGGTATCATACAAGGGCTTCATAACCGTGACGAGAGCATAGGCTCGTTTGCAAGGGCTTGCTTTAACTACGCGCTCGATTTGAAGCAGGATTTATGGTTCGCCACAAAGGATACGATTTCAAAGAAATACGATCATCGCTTTAAGGATATATTCCGGGAGATATTCGATGCCGAGTACAAGGATAAGTTTGCCGAGGCGGGTATAGAGTATTTCTATACGCTTATCGACGATGCCGTTGCGCGAGTAATCCGTTCAAACGGCGGATATATCTGGGCGTGCAAGAACTATGACGGCGATGTCATGTCTGACATGGTCGCGACGGCGTACGGCTCGCTTGCGATGATGACCTCGGTGCTCGTTTCACCGGACGGTATATACGAGTATGAGGCCGCGCATGGCACGGTGCAGCGCCATTATTACAAGCACTTAAAGGGCGAGGAGACGTCCACAAACTCGGTAGCGACGATATTTGCATGGTCGGGCGCTTTGAGAAAGCGCGGCGAGCTTGATAAGCTTCCGGAGCTTGTCAAATACGCCAACGCGCTCGAAAAAGCGACAATAAAGACAATAGAGGACGGCGTTATGACCGGCGACCTCTATTTAATGTCAAAGCTTGAGAATAAGACAAAGGTTAATACCGAAGGATTTTTAAGAGCTATAGACGAGCGGCTAAAGGCAATGCTTTAAATATTAAAAGAGCGGACCTCACACAGGGTCCGCTCTTTTGCGTCATACTATTATTTCGGCATGGCTGCCGCCGGATCTATCCTTTGTTACGATAATCTGTTTATCTATTCTTTCCTTTAGCTCGCCCACGTGGGATATTATCCCGACAAGCCTGCTGCCGTCGGAAAGTCCGGTAAGCGTTTTTATGGCCGTATCGAGGGAGTCGTCGTCAAGCGAGCCGAAGCCCTCGTCCACAAACATAGTATCAAGCCGTATGCCGCCGGAGCTGCTCTGTATTTCATCCGAAAGTCCGAGCGCGAGCGCTAACGAGGCTTTAAACGATTCGCCGCCCGACAGCGTTCTGACGCTTCGGACAGAGCCGTTATAGTGGTCTGTTACGTCAAGCTCCAGCCCGCTTTTGCTTGTTCTGTTCGTTGCGCCGGAGCTGCGTTTAAGCTCATACTGACCGTCGGTCATGAGCATAAGCCGTGTGTTCGCGCGGGATATGATACGGTCGAAATACGTCATTTGCACATAGGTTTCAAGCATAATCTTATCCTTGCCGCGCAGGGTTCCGTTAGCCGTGTCTGAGAGAGCGCGTACCCACGCTTCGCGCTTTTCAAGCTCTTCTAACTTTTCCGTATGCTCTTTTATTCCGTTTTTCGCCGCTATGTTGCGGTCAAGGCGTGACAGCGCGGCCGCGGATTTTTCCGTTCGCTCGTTCTTCTCCGATGTGAGGGCGGATTTTTCCTCGCCGAGCGCGGCCATATCGAAGCTTCCGCCCGATTTTGTCTGCTTTTCGAGCGCCTCTATACTGCCCCTTAGCGCGTCACATTCGGATTTTTCCGATATGTATTTCTCCTCGAACGCTTTTAGCTCGACGTCTATGCTGTCATGCTTTTTCACGTTTGCCAAAGCGTTCGATTGCGCCGTGTCGAGCCGTTCGCGCTCCTGTTTAAGATCTTTCATATGCGCGGCGAGTCTTTGTGGGATGTCCGCATATTCCGTGTCGCCAAACAGGTCGCCGGCAAGCGATATTAGCTGTTCTTTTGCCGACTGCGCCTTTGCCGCCGCCGCGGCAGCGGCGCCGCTCATCTCTATTTCGTCGCGGGCGCATTTCTCGCTTTTCTTCTTCGCCGCGTCAAGCTCTTTTTTTGACGGTGCGCCATCGGTTACGGACGCGGGAGATGGTATGCCTGCCTGATTATCAAGATACGCGGTATTTATTGCGTTATAGGCGTTACGCGCCGCCAAGGCCGTCTCGCGTGCCTTTATATAGCTCCTTTGCGCTGTTTCTGTTTCCGCTTCAAGAGTTTTGCAATCATCTAAGCTGTCGGAAATACGGTTTGCGGCCTTTTCAAGCGAGAGAAGCTTTTCACTTTCCGCTTCAAGCCTCTGTAATTCCACTCTGCAATCCTTGAGCTTGTCGAGCTTACGCTGCGCGTCAAGCTTTGCCGCGTCCAACTCTTTAAGAGCCTCTGTTTTATTCGCGAGACTTTCACCGGCATTTTTAAGCTCCGACCGCGCCTTTTGTAAATCCTCGCCCCTGCCGAGCTTTTCATTTACCGCGGCGAGCCTGTTTTCTATATCGGCTAACCTGCCGCTTTCAAAATCCCGCTCGGACGCGTCGCTTTCTATAAGGCTGTCAATAAGCTCTATAATCTCATTAGCGGTCAGTTCGCTGTTCTTAGCCTTTGTAACCGCATCAGAAAGCGGGGAGTCGGCGCCGCATACAATGCCGGAAATATATTGCTCGGTTTTAACGCGGTAGGTTTCGCGTTCGCGGCTGAGCGCGTTCGCCTCATCCCTAAGCCGCGTTTGCAGGGTTTTGTAATAGTCGGTCTTGAAAATATTTCTGAATATATCCCGTCTGTCGTCCGTGGACGCGAGCAGCAGTTTTAAAAATTCACCCTGCGCAATCATGGCAATCTGTGTAAACTGGTTACGGTCTATGCCCATGATTTCGCATACGCAATCGGTTACGTTCCTGCTTCCGGTTTCGATTCGTCC
>CANRAG010000082.1 GCA_947628515.1 uncultured Clostridia bacterium
GCAGTTCCGAGGTCAGTTCGAGGCAAGACTGAAATCGCTGCTTAAAGAGGCGGCGGAGCGCAAGAATGTAATTCTTGTCATTGATGAAATTCATAATATTGTCGCGGCGGGTGACGCGGACGGCGCCATGAGCGCGGCAAATATCTTAAAGCCCGCGCTCGCGCGCGGCGAAATCCAGATTATCGGCGCGACAACGCTTACGGAATACCGCAAGCACATAGAAAAGGACACGGCGCTTGAGCGCCGGTTCCAACCGGTGCTTGTTGACGAGCCGTCTATAGAGGATAGCATAGAAATCCTGAAGGGGATTAAGGATTACTACGAAAGCTTCCACACCGTTAAGATAAGCGACAGGGTCATCGAGCAGGCGGTAAGAATGAGCGAGCGCTATATCACGGACAGGTTTCTGCCCGATAAGGCGATAGACGTTATAGACGAGGCGGGTTCGAGGGTGAATTTGCAAAACAAAGCGCTCTACGAGCTTACGCGTCTGAATACGCGGCTTGCGGAAATCGACGCCGAGATAGAGACGCAGAATAACAACACGGGCAGCTCGGCAAATATTGTCGATTATGAAAAGCTCGCAAATCTGAAATCGGAAAAACTGCGGATAGACGAGAAACGCGCAAAGTGCGAGGCCGAGGCGCAAAATGCCGAAATCACATTTGACGATATCGCCGCCGTTATCGAGGCGTGGACAAAGATACCGGTGCACAGACTCACCGAGGACGAGTCGGAAAAGCTTATAAATCTTGAAAGCAGAATACACGAGCGCGTAATCGGTCAGGACGAGGCTGTGTGCGCGGTGGCACGCGCGATCCGCCGCGGCAGAGCCGATATTACCACAAAGAAGCGTCCGGTGTCGTTTATCTTTGCCGGACCCACGGGCGTGGGAAAAACGGAGCTTGTAAAGACCATTGCGGAGGTTATGTTCAATAACGAGGAAGCACTTGTAAGAATTGATATGTCCGAGTACATGGAAAAGCATGCGGTATCAAAGCTTATCGGCTCGCCTCCGGGCTATGTCGGATATGACGACGCCGGCCAGCTAACGGAAAAAATAAGACGCAAGCCGTATTCGGTAATCCTTCTTGACGAGATTGAGAAAGCGCACCCGGATGTGTTTAATATTTTCCTGCAAATACTTGACGACGGGCGCATTGCCGACAGCCATGGCAAGATTGTGAATTTTGAGAATACAATTATCGTTATGACCACAAACAGCGGCACGGAGTTCAATTCCAACAAGACCGGCTTTAACCGTGATAACGCGGTAACAATGAAAGATAATGTGGAAAAGAGCCTTAAGCAGTTCTTCAAACCTGAGTTCTTAAACAGAATTGACGATATTGTGACATTTAAGCCGCTTGAGAAAAGCGAGCTTAAGGAGATTATCGACCTGCTTCTTAAAGATATCAGGGATAAGCTCGCGGAGAAGAAAGCGGACTTCACCGTTACGGACGCGGCAAAGGAGCTTATACTCGAAAAGGGCTATGACGTTAAATACGGCGCAAGACCGCTTAAGCGCGCAATACAGTCACTGGTTGAGGATAAGCTTGCGCAGCTCGCGCTCACGGGCAGAATTAAAGAGGGCTGCGCCGTTATATGCGACAGGCAGGGCAACGAGCTGTCAGTTACCGCGGCGACATTTGAGTAAACAAAAAAACGCCTTCACGGAGGCATGAAATAAGACAGAATAATCAGTAATTTTATGACAGGGTGCAGAAAAAGGGGCTTTTTTACAGCCCCTTTTTCTGCGCCGTCCGCATATCGGATATTTTAGACAGCGGCGCCCGTCCATATAAGTGAAACCGGTTTTAATCACACATGGACCAAAGGGAATGCGAATATGGATGAATTTTTTACTTATAAAATTCCGACGGCTTTTTGCCGGTATACTTCTTTACCGTGCGGTAGAAGGTGGAGTAATCGTTAAATCCGCAATGCCGGTATACTTCCGTTATGGGAATATCCTTATTAAGGTATTCGCGCACGGCGGCTATTCGTTTGAGAGACACGTAGTCGGATATTGTTATACCCGTTTCCTCTTTAAACAGATGGCACAGATAGTATTTGCTCATGAAAAATCTGCGCGAGATTTCGTCCAGGTTCAGCGGCGCCGTGATGTTTTCGTCAAGATAATCCTTTAGCGCTGACACGGTTTTGTTTTCGGAATGTTGCGCGTTGGCGTCCGTTATAGCTTCATTCACGGCTACGGCGAATTTCTGGACAAGCAGTTCGGTAAGAAATTCATTCTTTGCGTTTCTGTCCTGAAGCAGCTCAATCACGTCGTTGTAGTAATCATAAAGACCGTGCGCGGCCGCAATGTCCTTTTTTATAATATCGGTCGTAACCCCGCCTATAATATTTTTTACCAGCTGACGCGGTATGCGCGAGAGCAGACGCGGCGAGAGCTGTATAAACGCGCGCTCATACGCGGAGTCGTTATTAAACGATATTGTGTGCAGCTTATCGGGCGGAGTGAGAATTATATCTCCGCTTTGGAGCTGATACGTTTTACTGTCTATGATATACGAAGCGTCTCCGTCCATGAACCACAAAAATTCAAAATATTTATGAATATGCGTGTCTATAGGATGCGAGCTGATTTTAAAGTAGCTTATGAGCACATCCCTCGATTTGTAAGATATCCACATAGCTTATCAGCGGTTTGCCATCTCTTTGAATATATCATCCCATGTCATGTCGTTATCGGCAAGCATGACGGCGAGATGATAGAGTAAATCGGAGGTTTCATACGCAATCTCATTTTTGTCGCGGTTCTTGCCGGCTATTACCACCTCGGCAGCTTCCTCTCCGACCTTCTTTAAAATCTTATCCTCGCCCTTGTTCAAAAGATAATTTGTATAGGAGCCGTCCTCCGGGCTGCGCTTGCGGTCCATAATCGTGGCGAACTCATCAAGCAACACGTCAAGACCTGTGCGCTCTATGTCCCCTGACAGCATACCGTTGTCAATTCTGCGGAAGAAGCAGGAGCGGTTTCCTGTATGACACGCCGGCCCGTCGGGTACAGCGAGGATTAAAAGACAGTCGCCGTCACAGTCAACTCTTATATCCTTTACGTTCATGTAGTTTCCCGATGTGGCGCCTTTAACCCATACCTCCTGTCTCGAACGTGAAAAGAAGGTGGCCTTTTTCGTTTCAAGCGTCAGCTTAAGCGTTTCGGCGTTCATGTACGCCACCATGAGCACTTCTCTTGTAGCCGCGTCCTGTACGACGGCGGGTATCAATCCTTTTTCGTCAAATTTCAATTCGTTTAACAACTTTTCCATTTCCGTCTATACCTTTCTCTATTTAAATGTAAGAAGCTTTCTGTTTTTCAGCACATATTCCACTCCCGAAATGATTGTAAACAGCACCGAAAGCCATATCAGCAGGGCTGTTATCATATTGGCGACATCCGTGGGAATAAGCTCGATACACATAAGAAGTATTCCCGCGATAATCGATATCATTTGCGTCACGGTCTTGAACTTACCCCAGAACGACGCGGCAATAACTGTGCCGTCCGCCGCCGCCGCAAGCCGTATTCCTGATACGGCAAATTCGCGCGCCAGCACAATAAATATGGGCCACGCGCCGATTATTCCCTTTTCCATGAACACAAGGAACGCGGCAGTGGTAAGCATTTTATCCGCGAGCGGATCGGCAAATTTTCCGAATGTTGTCACCAGCCCGCGCGAACGGGCAATTTTGCCGTCGAGCATATCCGTAAGCGATGCCGCGATAAACACAAGCAGTCCCGCAAGCTTTGCCCATAGCGAATCGAACATCATAAATACCATGAAAACAGGTACCAGAACCACGCGTAATAATGTAAGTTTATTTGGTAAATTCATATGAATTACACCCCTCTCGATTATACTCTTTCGCCGGTAAGGTCATATTCGGAGGCGTCGAGTATCCTAACGCGGATTATATCACCCGTCTGAACCTCGTCTTCCGTTCCGAAATATATCTTACCGTCCACGTCTATGCTGTCGCCCCTGCCTCTGCCGTAGAAAAGATAACTGTCCTCGTCATAGCCTTCAACAAGCACTTCAAGCGTTTTACCTATCCTGTTCTTGTTCAGCTCCAGTGAAATGCCTTGCTGCAAGGACATAAGCCTGTCGAGCCGTTCTTCTTTTATCTCATCTTCAACCTGGTCGGGGAAGGAAGCGGCGGGTGTGCCCTCCTCCTGCGAGTAGGTGAATACACCCATGCGGTCAAACCGCATCCTTTTCACAAAATCACAGAGATTTCTAAAATGCTCCTCCGTTTCGCCGGGGAACCCGACTATTATCGACGTTCTTATATAGCAGTCGGGAAGTTTTTGGCGGATATAAGCGATTTTTTCCTCCATTTCACTACGACTCGTGCGGCGAGCCATTCTGCGCAGAATATAATCGTCCGCATGCTGTACGGGCATGTCTATGTAATTACATATCTTATCATGCTTTGCCATGGTGTCGATAAGCTCTTCGGTAATTGCCTCGGAATAGTAGTAATGTATCCGTATCCAGCGTATGCCGTCCACTTTAACGAGCTCGTCTAAAAGCTCCGGAAGCGACGCGCCTATATCCTTGCCGTAGCGGGTGGTGTCCTGAGCTATTAATATAAGCTCCTTAACGCCGCGCGCGGCAAGCTCCTCCGCCTCATTTACAATATCTTGCACGGCGCGGCTTCGGTAATGTCCGCGTATTTTCGGTATTGCGCAGTATGTGCAATTGTTATCGCATCCGTCGGCGATTTTAAGATACGCCGTATACGGCGGCGTAAGAAGCAGACGGGGAAGGGCACATTCCGGAGTGAGATCTATATGCCCGCATATAACCGGAACTTCATCCTCCGTGAAGGAGCGCTCTATAATCCCGGCAATTTTGTCATAGTCTCCGGTGCCGAGCACCGCGTCAACCTCCGGAATGTCGATGAGTATCTCGTTTGAATACCGCTCGGCAAGGCAGCCTGTCACAATCAGCTTGCGGCATGAGCCGGCATCCTTGTATTGAGCCATTTCGAGTATCGCCTCTATCGACTCCTGCTTAGCGCTGTCGATAAAACCGCAGGTATTTACTATTATGACCTCCGCTTCGGCAGGATTGGAAACTATAGAAAATCCGTCGTCGAGCAGCAGCGCAAGCATGGTTTCCGCGTCGGTTTGGTTCTTTGCGCAGCCAAGCGACACAAGCCCTATTTTATATGTCATTTTCAGCCTCCAGTGTGTCAATCGCATCCTTTATATCGTACAGGTCATAGCCGCGGTATAAAAGGAAACGTATGCACTTGTCCTTGTTTTTGCCCGTGAAATCGCCGCGCAGCTTCTTGCGCGCCAAATCGAGCAGCATTTCCCGCTCGGAGTCCTCGTCCAGCTCATACAGAGCCTCTTTTATATATTCGTCGGGTATTCCGAGCATTTTAAGCTCGTTTTCTATTCTTCTTGTCCCGAATTTTTTTAGCCTGAATAAATCCTGCGCCTTTCGCTCTGCGTAGGATTTGTCGTTTACAAATCCGTAACGGCGGCAGAAATCAAGCGCCAGCTCTATATTTTCCTCCGACGCTCCGTAACGGCGCAGCTTGTCGGAAAGCTCCTTTTCCGAGTGGGAGCGGAATTCAAGCAGTCGAAGCGCCTTGTCCTTGACCGCC
Source organism: uncultured Clostridia bacterium (assembly GCA_947628515.1). Lineage (GTDB taxonomy): Bacteria > Bacillota > Clostridia > UBA1381 > UBA1381 > Ornithomonoglobus. The sequence continues at coordinate 5,644 of CANRAG010000082.1, forward strand.
TCATACGATGTAAGTGGTGTTTGTTTTTTCATATTGTATCATAGTATCCGAACGGAATACTGAAATCTATTCCGCCTATTGTTTTATTTTTGTACGAGTCGCGCAGCTGAGTATATCCTCCGACCATTTGTTCCGAGCGCACTCCGTAGGAGAGTGAAAGGTACGCTTCTATATAAGCGGAAAGATGGTCGCAGCCGCGTATAATCTGACCGTCGATGGGAGAGTATTCGTCGCTGTTATATTTCTCGTTTATCTCGTCCGATGTAACCGTAACGGTTTTACCGCCCATTTTTATTTTGGACGCGAACTCGTTTGTGGTATAGTATTCAATATCGTCATGCCACTCTTTGGGAAGCATGGGATATACCACCGAATGCATCTGTTCTATCTCAATTTCATTGAGTATTTCTCCAAGCCCCTCCACGGATTTCTTTATCGGCGAAACAATATCGCGTGTTAGCGCCTCAGGCACGTCATGGAACAGTCCGGAGAAGTAGTTGTTAATAAGACGGGTTCTGCACGGATTTTCAAGCTCCAGCGTCATAAAATAGGAAAGTATCGCGACTACGAGCATATGTCCCATAACATATGTTTCGGGCAGACGCACCGCCTTTGCCCAGCGCTGCTGATAGCGCAGCTTGCCTATGAGGTTGCAGAAATCCTGCAAGAACTTGTCGCGCTCGAATTTAATAAAGCCGGGGAAGGTGTTGCACGCCTTTAAATCGCGAAAGGTTCCCGCCTTTACCTGTTCGATGTCATAGGTTTCCCTGTTCATCGGATATATTATTTTAAATTCCCAGTTGCTCGCGTAGTAGTGGGCGGCCTTTAATATTTTCTTTTCGAGCGCTGCGTAGTCGTCGTCATAGAGATACTGCCGCATACGCTCAAAAAATCCGCCGCCTATGCCCTTCATGGACGGTTCGAGCTGGTCTATAACCCACTTGTTAATCTGGTCGCCCTTTTCAGCCATAAGCTTGTGGTATATGGGCGGCTTTATGTCGGTCAGAATACTCCTGTGGAAAAATTCCGATATTCCGCCCTCGATAAGCTTTTGCATATCAACATGCCCGCCCTCGCAGCGGGCGAGAACATATGCGTAGAACATCTTATGCGCCTGCTTGTCAAGCTCCGTGAAGCCGGTGTGGGGGCGTATATGGTCGTTCCAACGCTGTATTGACGCAGTTTCATAAATTAGTGTGATGAGTGATTTTTTTATCATCCTGACGCCGCCTTTCGGTTGCGGGACATACCCGCGTTAATGGTTATTCTATGGTTACCTTGTAGCCCGCGTCCCGAAGCGCCTTTACAACATTTTTCTGATGCTCCATGCCGCCGACCTCGCAGGCAATATGTATAATAGCCTCGTTCGGGTCCAGCTCTGCGCTCGTGCGGTCATGCTGCACCATAACGATGTTCGCGTTCGCGTCGCGGAGCACCATTGAAAGATGCGTGAGACTGCCGGGAATATCGAGCAATGTTGTGCGGAACTTGAATTTGCGCCCGCGTGAGGTCAGACCGAGCTCGATAATTCTCGCGATAAACGAAACGTCTATATTACCGCCGGACATGACGCATACGGTTTTCTTATCCCTGACGTCAATCTTGCCCGAAAGCACCGCCGCAAGCGGCGTTGCGCCCGCCGGTTCAACAACCTGCTTTGTTCGCTCCATGAGCAGAAGGATTGCTTCCGAAATCTCCGCGTCAGACACTGTAACGACGTCGTCAACATATTTATTTATAAGCTCAACTGTCATTTCTCCGGGATTTTTAACGGAAATACCGTCCGCGATAGTGAGCGACGACTCCGTCTGACAGTGCTTTTTCTCCTTAAACGAGCGGGCTATTGCCGGCGCGCCCTCGGCCTGCACGCCTATAACCTTGACGCGCGGGTTAATCTGCTTTATGCACGCGGCCACTCCGGCGAGGAGTCCGCCGCCGCCTGCGGGCGTGATTATAATATCAACAGTGGGCAGCGCCTCAAGGATTTCAATTCCTATTGTGCCCTGACCGGCCATAACCTCTATATCATCATATGGGTGGACAAATGTCGCGCCCTCCTTTTCCACTATTTCGCACGCTTTCGCGTATGCGTCGTCATAACAGTCACCGTAAAGAACAACCTTTGCGCCGTAGCCCTTTGTAGCCTCAACCTTGGCGATGGGCGTTGATTTGGGCATACAAATAATAGCCGGTATGCCGTGGACCTTTGAGGCGTATGCCGTGCCCTGCGCGTGGTTTCCAGCCGATGACGCCACGGCAGCCGTTATCTCGCCGCGCTCCACAAGCGCGGCAATTTTATTTGAAGCTCCCCTTATTTTAAACGAGCCTGTTTTTTGCTGATTTTCATATTTAAGATAAATATCTCCGCCCGTCATTGCGGAGAAGGTTGTGGATTTCTCAAGCTTGGTCTTGTGCACTGTAGAAGCAAGCCTTTGCGATGCAAGCTCGATTTCCTTTAAAGGCAAATCCATTTGTAATCATATCCTTTCAAAATTAAGTACATATAGATAAATATAGTATATCACAAACGACCTCACATTTCAACCCTTTTTATCTCAAAGTTGCAAAGTTCCGGTGTAAGTTTCGGCGTATACTTCGGTTTGCGATGCGTTAATTTGTCCGCATGGCACAAGAGGAATTCGAAAAAAATCTGCCGAACGCTTCGGAACGGCAGATTTTTATATTTGTATCGAATTGTAATATTATGATAGATAAACCTCGGAGCGCAAAATTGGATTCGGAATGTATAAGCTGTATTGCGTCCGATATAGGGTAAAATTAACCTTCATACGTCTCTGCATTGACCGCGGATTTCTGGCTTGTGTCCCATATGAACGCTTTGTAATTATGCCCCTCGGTATAATCGAGCAAAATCCTGTTCGCGTCGCCTGATGCAAGATTTGGAATAAGCCGCACATCTACAAGTATTTCGCCGTCGTACTCAGCCAAATATCCGGTAAGTGCGCGTGTCTCGTCCTCCGGCACGGTATAAACAGCCGTGATTTTGCCGTCATTATCCTTTATGATTTCGGCTTTAAGCGTCTGCGGTTTCGGGGTATCGCTCGGTTTTGGCGACTCGCTCGGCTTGGGCGTGCTCTCCGAAGCAACCGCATAGTCTATCGTAAGCGTTGCCGCCGCTTTAAGCTCCCTTTTCGCGTTGCCTTCTCCGGGCAGATATACAAAATATGAATTTGCGCCTCTCTCGTTGAATGAGCGGGTAACGTCAATAGCCACCGTGCCGTAATAGTCATTTTCGGGATTTGCGGCTTCGGAGTCCGCCGTTTTTCCTATTACGGCGCCGCCTTCACCAACGGCCGTTTTAACAACGTCAAATATCGAGTCGGTTGTCGCTGCCGCCGGATTACCGGTATGCAGAACCGTATAGTGAACATTTTTAAAGTCCGCCGCTCTTTCCATGGTGAGCGTTACAGAGGTTATACTTGCTTTCTCCGGCAGCTTAACGGCGTCGAAGCTGTAGAACGCGCCCATATGCGTAGCACCGTTAACCTCGATTTTATCCGTTGCCTCGACAACCTTGCTGCTTTTGGCGTTCATGTCCGTCCATGTGTCGTCCGACGCTCTGAGCTGCGCGGCCGATGCCGCCGCGGCAGAAATGGTATCGCTTCGCGTATCGAACGACCACGCGCTTTTCCACCGTACTTTCAGAGTATCATCGCCGTGGGCGCCGTCCGCTTCAAACGTAACCGGCAGCCATACATATGTGGAGGCCTTAACGTCAACATCCGCGAATGTGCCCGAAGTATTCGAGGTTTCATAAACGCCGTTCTTCCAGCGGTCGCCCATGTACATGTATTCGCCTGTGGGAAGCTCCAAAATACATGTGCTCTGCGAGTTAAACGATGTGTTCGCGTCCGCTTCCTGGGACCACTGTCCGTTGTTTACCGGCCCGCTTCCCGTCATGGGATTTCCCGTCGGCGTCCATGGGCCGAATACGCTGTCGGCAACCTGCGTCAGGCTCGGATTTGCCTTCCACCCGCTCAATGATGATGTTACCAGATAGTATTTACCGTTTATCTTTATCGGCGCGGGCGCTTCGCGCTGTGTTGTTATGCTGTTATTGACGGTTGTTTCTCTCTTGTCGGAGTCTTTGTTTTCCGCCGGAGCATTCCAGCCGACCTTTGCCCATCTTCCGTCCTCGTATTCGGGCAGGCAAAGCAGCCCGTCCTCGCGTGTGCTAACGTAGATTTGATTACCGTTTTCGTCCTTAACGCTGCCGTTTTCGTCCTTCTTTTCGGCAAGATTTACCGCGCCGCCGGCGGCAAGCTGGTAGCGGGTGAAGGATTTTTTGCCGTATGTATACTTAGAGCCTATATATCCGCCCGTCCTGCTCTCGCCCGCCGTCATGTCGGGAATAATAACCTTGCCTTCGGCAATATCATCTTCCGTTGTTCCGGACGATTCCAAATCATCCGCGTCAATCCATGTGTAGTCGTCGTTTAGGCGTATCTCGTACATTGCCTGGTTGTTTTCCGACGACGCGAATAAATACGCTTTTTTATCGTCGTCAACGAACAAATTCATGTCGCGGAAGAACTGATGTCTTGAGTCGCTTATTACATAGCTGTCGCATACCGGTCTGCCGTACCACTTCCATTCAAACGGGCCTGTCGGACTGTCCGATACCGCCACGCCCATTGCGGACATATTGTAGCTCTCATTTGCCTCAAGGTGCATCCACATCACGTAATTGTCGTTCTTCTCGTTATATATAACCTTGGGACGCTCAATTCTGCCCTGTTGGTTCAGAAGGTTATCCGTCATAAATTCATCGGTAAACTGTCCCGCGTCCGTTCCGTCGTCAAACGCCTTAAACGCAAGTCCTTCATATTTCCAGTTTTTAAGGTCCTCAGACGAGTAGCACGACACGCCGGTTGTAAGCCAATACGAGATTTTGTTGTCCTCGCCGTACCAGTAATATGTATCGCCGTGTTTTATAATCTGCCCGCCGTGGGCGCTGATTTTGGAGCCGAGAGTGTCGAGCCAGATTTCGCCGGATTTATATGTGGTAAGCTCGGTCGAAAGCTCGCCCTTATCCATTTTTTCGAGATTTGAAAGCGTGAAATTGATATTGCTTATAACAGCTTCACATTCCGCCGCGTTTCTGCCGAAACTGTTCTCATATCCGTCATAATCATATTTACCGCTTATATATGATACAAGCTCCTTTAACATGATATAATCGGTTTCCGGATGAGCGGCAATCCGCTCATTCGCGCGCGACGTCGCCGATTGGATACGCTCGTAAAGCGGTTTATCGTATTCGTCCGCGCTCATCGTAAATTCATCCTGCCAAATCGCGGCATAATTGTCCTTTACGTCGTTTCCCGTCTCATAAAATCCCGCAAGCTCCGCGTTTGCCTTAGATATTGACAAAGCGGATAAATCATCCTGCACGAGCATATCCATTATTCTTGTGAGGTATATATCGTCTATACCTTTGTCAATCCAGCCGAGCGCGTCTGTTATCGAGTCCGTCGCGATTATAAAGCTTTCTATTCCGTCCACACTGCCGGAGGTTTTTAGGCTTTCGGCCTTTTCAAGAAGCTTTTGCTTAATCTCGTGCGTCGTTTCTGCCCCGTTAATCTTAGCGATTGTTTCTTCAAGCTTTTTGCGCGCCGCGGTAATCGGATGACTGTCAAGCTCGCCCGTATAGGTGTACGCGTCAAGCTCCGCGCAGCTCGCGACATACGCGGGGGTATTGTTAAG
>CANRAG010000083.1 GCA_947628515.1 uncultured Clostridia bacterium
TCCTACATCGCCGACGCTAAGGCCGAGGGCAGGGCGGAAGGCATAAAGAAAGGCAGAGCCGAGGGAATAAAAGAGGGCGAGAAAAAAGGCATAAAGAAAGGCAGAGCCGAGGGAATAAAAGAGGGCGAGAAGAAAGGCATAAAGAAAGGCAGAGCCGAGGGTGCTGCCGACATATTAGAAATATTAAAGTCTTTGGGTACGGACGAAGAATTGCTAAGAAGAGCGCAAACGGAGTATGCGAATAAAGACTAAGACTATTGATAATGCGCGGCAAGGCTTTGCCGCGTTTTTTAGTGCCTAAGACCGACGTAGACTTCACGGCATACACTACCGTTATGCGCGCGGATAGTGCATACCGCACTACAGAAGCTGCGCGAGCGATACGGTCTGTTAAAACCGTGTAAATTAGCGGGTTCGGCTTGACAAAAAATATGGTATGGGTTATAATAGATACCGTATTATAAGGGGGTACAGGTAATGGAAAATTCGTATGATGTGTTTATATGCTGCCGCGACAGAGACAGCGAGGGCGTAAGGACATTTGACAAAACGCTCGCGCAGGTTGCCGCGGATATTTTAGAAAGCGCGGGAGCCGAAGTGTATATTTCGGGCAGCGGCGACGATATGGCCGCATGCGACGCGTCCGCGCTTATGCTTATCATAGCCGCCTCGGGCGACAGTATAGAAAATCAGCGGGTAAAGAGTCTGTGGAGCAGATATATGAACGCCGCGCAAAACGGCGGGCGCGTGTTCCTGTGCCATTTCGGACTTAAACGCGGCGGCTTCCCTGCCGAGCTTGACGGCATACCGGCCTTGGACTTAACAAAAAAGGGCGCGTTTAAGGCCTTAAAAATTCCGGTGTTAAAGGCGCTGGGTATGGAAGATAAGGATATTACGCCGTCAGGCAAGGGATTTAGAACCGGCAGCGGGGTTTATTACGGTCAGACAGCAAACGGCAGAGCGCACGGGAAGGGTATTCTTTTCTATAACAACGGCGCTGTATACGACGGCATGTGGCAGAGCGGGAAAAAGGACGGAAACGGCAGAATGATATATCCCGACGGAAGGCGGTGTATGGGCGTTTGGCGGCATAACGAGGAGTGGAACTGTATAGGTTACGCGAAATATGAAAACGGCTGCAGCTTCTTCGGAGAGTGGCGCGACGGCCGCAGAACCGGTTACGGTCTGCTCGTAAACGCGGACGGAAGCCGCTGGTACGGGATATGGAAGGATGACGACGTTTGGAGCGGCGAGGGCGTGGTCGTGTACAGCAGCGGTAACCGTTTTGACGGCAGAATTGAGGATGGATGCCGCGAGGGACAGGGAAGGATGGACTATGCCGACGGCGGGTACTGGGAAGGAACATGGGCGCACGACGCGGTATGTGACGGCTACGGTACGGTATACTATAAAAACGGAGATTACTACGTCGGCGACTGGAAAAACGGGCAGCGCCACGGTCAGGGCACGATATACTATAAGGAGCAGGGCAAATGGTCCGGTCGGTGGGAGCATGATAAACAGAGGTTTTTCAGCGTGCTGGATCTGTTCTCAAAAAAGCATAAGCAAGAAGGGGAAACGGAATGAGTATAAATATAAAGCAGTCGGTAAAATGCCCGAACTGCGGGCAAATGTCGGACATAACGGTGTGGAGCTCGATAACGGTTAAGGACAGTCCGGACCTGAAAACGGATTTGCTTTCGGGCAAGGTAAATATGTTTGTCTGTCCGTCGTGCGAAACGCGCGCGCTGATGCCGCATCCGATGCTGTATCATGACGAGGATATGAAGCTTATGATTTCATTTTCGCCGACAAACGACGCGGTGCTCGCAGAACAGCTTTTTGATAATGTGCAAACGTCGTCAAAGCAATCGGGCGAGCTTGACAAATTGGAGGGGTATAACCTCAGATTTATTACGGACTATAACGAGCTGCTCGAAAAGCTGCTCATATTCGATAACGGCCTGAACGACAAGGCCATAGAGGTCATAAAGCTTATGATACTCTCGCAGGACGCGGACAAGAGCGAGCAGCGCGTGTGCCGGTTCGGCAAGCGCGAGGGCGATACGCTTGAATTTATGATTTATGATTTTATTGAAAATCAGGTCTATACCTCCGCCGTGCCGCATAATACGTACACCACGGTCTATGACAGCCTTATACAGTCCGGTATGAAGCCGTACTCGTTCGACTGGGAGCGGGTTGACGGCAGCTATGCCACGAGACTTTTAAACGGATTTAACAACAATTTCTGACGGGGGATTAATGATATGATTACAGCAAAAACCTTACAGCTCGGCGTAATCGGAGATCCGGTCGAGCACAGCTTTTCGCCAAAGATGCACAACTTCATTGCGGGCTATACGGGTATGGACTATGTGTATTCCGCGTTCCGCGTCGCGCCCGAAAATGTGCGTGACGCGATTTCGGGTATACGCGCTCTCGGCATACGGGGTATAAATGTTACGGCTCCGCACAAAATAGCGGTAATGGAATACCTTGATGAAATATCTCCGGAGGCAAAGCTTTTGGGCTCGGTAAATACTGTTGTAAACCGTGACGGGCGGCTTACTGGGTATAACACCGACAGCGAGGGATTTTATATGGCTCTTTTGCACGCGGGAATAGAGGTCAGAGGCAAGCGCATACTTGTAATGGGCGCGGGCGGCGTGGTTAAGCCGACGCTTATAAGGCTCGCGCAGGCGGAGCCGGAAAGCATTACCGTTATAAACCGCACAAGGTCAAAGGCGGAAAAAACGGCGGATACGGTTTTTGACGCTGTGGGCTACAGACCGGAAACGGAGCTTAACGGCCTTGATTTCGATATAGTGCTAAACACCACATCGGCGGGCATGGCGCCGCAGCTTGACGCGCTGCCCATTGACAGTATCGAAGGCATTGATAACCTCGACTTCATACATAGCAGGATGTCGGTGGTGGATATGATATACAACCCCGACGAGACGCTTTTTCTCAAACGCGCGCGGGAGCGCGGGGCAAAGACGCTTAACGGGCTTGACATGCTCATATACCAGGGTGTTATAGCGTATGAACTGTTTACCGGTACGAAGCTTCCGTCAGATATTGCTGATGTTATAAGAAAAGAGGTTTTCGGCAGATGAATATAGTTCTCACAGGGTTCATGGCGTCGGGGAAAACGGAGGTTTCAAAAGCCATTGCGGCACTGTCCGGGTATAAGCTTATAGATACCGACGATATGATAGCCCGGGCGGCGGGAAAAACAATAAATAAGATATTTGCCGAGGACGGCGAGGAGGAGTTCAGACGCGTTGAGCATGAGGTCATATGCCGCGCCGCGGAGCTTGACGGATACGTAATCGCAACGGGCGGCGGAGTGCCGCTTAACCGTGAAAATATTCGCGAGCTTCGCAAAAACGGAATAATAGTAAATCTCGCGCCAGATTTTGAAGTGATTAAGGAGCGTCTTGAAGCGGCGCGCGCAACGCGTCCGCTTTTGCAAAATCAGAGTATTGAGGACGTCAGGGCGCGGTTTGAATACCGAAAGCCGTTCTATGCCGACTGCGACGTGAGCATACATGTAATAAACGGGCGCACGCCGAGATCATACGCGCTCGAAATACTTGATATATGTGAAAAAACGGAAAAGTCTATTTAGTTTCTATACGTCCGGGTAAACTCCGCGTGTTTATCCGGACGCATTGCATTTAAAATTTTTTTGAGATTGCTGCAACCTTTTAACCGACATAATCGTATTATAGGTGAGCGGGCAGGACAGGGGGAGTTGCGGGATGTACCGTTACAGCTATGACGATATTGCGAACAGGCATATAGACACGGTCTATAGGCTTGCTTTGGCTCGCACAAAATCCCGCGAGCATGCCGAGGACGTTACGCAGGAGGTATTTTTAAAGCTCATGCAAACCAAAAAGAGGTTTGCGAGCGAGGAGCATATAAAGGCATGGCTTATAAGGGTTACGATAAACTATACAAAGGACTTGTTCATGTCGGCATGGTTTAAGCGTAATGTTCCGCTCGAAGACGACGTTCCCGCACCCAAAGAGGAGGAAAGCGGCTTGTATGACGCGGTTATGCAGCTTCCCGCGCAGTACAGAACCGCGATACATCTGCATTACTATGAGGGCTACAGCGTAAAGGAAATAGCCGAGATTACAAACTCAGCGGAAGGCACGGTCAAATCGGCGCTAAGCCGTGGCCGTGATAAGCTCAAAGAGATTTTAGAAGGAGGTGAACCGGTATGACGGATAAGGATATAGAACAGAGCTACAGGGATATGTTTGACAAAATCCATGCAAGCGACGAGTTGAAAGAGCGCGTGCTGAACAATAAGCGGCGGCGCAGGCACGTTAAGCCGATAGCGGCAATGGCGTGCACGGCGGCGGCAGCGGTTGCTGCGGTTATGATTATTCTGCCGGTTCAGAACAGGGTTGAGCGGGATACCGCGGATAACGGTGTGATAAGCGAGACAAGAGCGACGGAGTCCGAGACGGCTCCGGCGGCGGAAAATCCGCCTGCCGGTGACGAGGATGCGGATAATGCGGCGGCGCCAAACGCCGCGGAGCAAAGCCGGAGAAACACTCCCGCAAAAACCGACAGCTCCGCCGGCGGCGCGAAACCGCGTAATACCGCAACACCTGCGCCCGTGAAGAATAATATCACGAAAACAGCGCCCGAAAACACCGCCCCCGCGAAAAGCGGAAGCTCTGCCGGCGGCGAGAAAAAGAATAATACCGCAGCCAATACCCCTTATAACACGGAACAGAGCGGCGCTCCGCGCAATGCGGCGGCGAAGACTCCCGCACTTGGCAGCGCGGCGGAAAGCGTTTCGGACGTTCCGGCGGCATACAGCGAGGGGGATGATATTATGGGGGCCAGGCTCGAACCGGAGGATAACTACAGCATGAACATAGCGGCGCACACGGGCGGGTCTGTAATGCGAAGCGCGCCGCAGCCGACGCCCGAATATGAGAGCGGGCAGATGGTGGCAATGTCGTTAAACGACACGGCAATAATGTCGGCGGTGATGAGCGCGTCGGCTGACACGGAAAGTCTTGAATATGTTACGTCGGACATCACGGAGCGCGTAAAGCTCAGCGAGGACATGGAATACAAGGGCTGCACAAAGATGGCGCGAACCACCGACGAAAACGGCAATCCGGTGGACGAGATGCGTCTGTATAACTACAGCGGCGATAACGATAGATACGCCAACATTCTCTGCTCGCCCGACACCACATATGTGGACAGCATGCTTGCGTCGCCGGATGTGAATAACACCAAGGTCGAGGACATCCCCGTGGACGACACAAAGCCGGACAGCGTGTACTTCTTCTACATGAATGTTGACGACGCGGCTTATGTGGTAAACACACACAAGCTTACCAAACAGGAAAACGTGGATTTACTCACGTCACTCGGAGCGGAGTCTCAATAAGGCTCCGCGCCGAAAAACCGTGAAAGACGGTAGAATTGAACTTGACATAAGATAAAAATTGTGTTATATTTATAAAAGATATAAAATTCGACAAGAAGCCGGACACGGTATAATTATATAATCAGGACAAGCTCCCCCGAATCAGGATGAAGCGGGGGAATTTATGATATTTACAAGGAGGCGCGCTGCGATGGCGGAGGTATATGGCGTAAAACCGAAAAAATTCACGAAGGAATGGTGGCCCTACTATTGGATGTACTATAAATGGCAGACGATAGGAGTGTTGATCGCGGCTTTGATGATTATTGTAACGGTTGTACAGTGCGCGACCAAGGAAAAATTTGACCTTGTAATCAACTATGCCGGAACCGGCTACATCCCGCCGGAGGTGTTGAGCCAAATGGAGGCGGAGCTGGAACCGTCGATAATAGATTGCGACGGAAACGGCGAGAAAAATATATTCGTGCAGGAGTTCAATTTCCAGAACAAGCCCGGCAGCGAGGAAAGCGATTATGCTATGCAGACGAAGCATGATGTGGAGCTTTCAAACGATAATTCGTATCTGTATATATACGATAAGGATGAACTTGAGCTGATGCTGGACCGCGAGTTCGCTTCAGACACCTATACCGAGGTCCACGAATGGGCGGGCGAGGATATTGACGACGGCAGACTCGCGTATTCTGACGACGGCGTGGCATGCGCAGTGAGCGTTGACGGGAGCGAGCTTTTCCATAAGCTCGGTATACGCAGCGAAAACATGTATATCGCCGTAAAGCGGAAGAATTCGGATGAGGGACTTAATAAGTCCGCGTATGAAAGCGCCGTAAAAGCGGCGAAGATTATTTTGAAATAACATACGCATAATAGCCTAAGCATAAAACTACAAGAGAGAGGTGTGTATGGTTTGAATGCTGCACCTGCAATAGAAAGCGAGTATGATTAGTTCACCCGCTACAAGCAGACGGGCGAGCTTGCGCTTCGCGACGAGATTGTGGAGCGGTACGTGTATATCGCCGAGATAATAGCAAAGAAGTTTGCAAAAAACAACCGTTCGTACAGCAACGGCATAGATTATGACGACGTTTATCAGGTGGCATGCCTGGGGCTCATATATGCCGCCGAACGCTTTGACCCGGACAAGGGCGTAAAATTCGCCTCGTACGCGACGCCCACGATAATAGGCGAGGTGCGAAGATTTTTCCGCGACAAGGGATTTGTGATGAAGGTTCCGGGAAGGCTGTACGATATATTCCGAAAGGCCGAGCGCATAAAGCGGAGCGGCGCCGGAACCACGGTACAGGAGATGGCGCGTATTCTCGGCGTTAGCGAGGACACGGTACGCGAAGCGTACAAAACGGGCGACGCGGCGTTCGTGAAATCCATAGAAAGCGAGATGCTAGGTGACGACGACAGCATCGCGCTCGCGGACACGATAGGCAGGGAGGATTCGAGCTTCCTTATAATAGAAAACGGAGATTTCATAAACTATTGCACGCAAAAGCTTAGCGATGAGGAATTGAAGTTTATAAAGCTAAGGTACTATGAGGAGATGAACCAGAAAAGTATCGGTCGGGTTATGGGCATGAGCCAAATGCAGGTATCCCGATTTGAAAAGAAGATATTGAAGAAATTGCGAAACCTGTACTTCGGAGATTAAATACAGCGCTCAAATTTTGAGCGCTGTATTTAAGTTACGAATTATTTAATCAGCGTTTTCCGCTGTCCGTTACCGGCGCGATTATATTAAGAAACGTGGTGACGCGCCGCTCGGAAGAACCGTCAAAGATCATTTCATTCATTACGCCCGCCGCGTACGAGTTCACGGGCTGATTATTGACATTGCCGCTTTCGGTAAGTATCAGTTCAGCTTTAAAGCTCGCGTAATACATCGTGGGCGCCGCGTATTTTTTCATGTCAATCCACCTCCGATGTGTTTTGGCTGCCCGCGGGGTGATATTTGTTGTTGGGGTTGGTATGGAAGCCTTCCGCCGTTGTGCTGTGTACTATGGAATTGAGCACGTCGCCGACGCTGGCGTCAAACATGGCGTCCCCGGCAGCTTTGTCAAATTCCACAATAGCCTTCGCATTGGGCGAATAGATGTTATCGAGGACGATCGCATATGTTATGTTCGCGCTGCCGCCGCCGCTCATTGTTGTAGAAAGCTTGTCGGCAAACGTAATATTCTGTGTCGCGCCGTCAATTGCCTCGCAGATAACGCCCTTGTTAACCGTCACTGTCTCCGCGTCCTTTATAATTTCCGAGAGCAGGAAGGGGTAATGCGCCTGGTTTTCCGAATCTATTTCGGGCACCTTCAAATATGTGCCGTCTGACGGCATGGTTACCGTCCATGTGCATACAACGTCATTATAGGGTATATCGTCAAGTATTGTGTTTCCGACGAACGCCGTTGAAATCGTGTTGCCGAGCGTTTGCCCGGTGCTGTCTATTTTCGTATTTACGGATTTGTCGTCTATATAGTGCGAGCCGCCTTCAAACGGTGTTTCTGAAAGCTTATCTCTGTCGGCTGTATCGTCCTCGGCGACATATGCAAGATGCGGCTTGTATTCCTTGATAAATCTCGCGGTAATTACGCCCGCGCCGCCTATTACGTACTCGTAGCTCTCCGCCATTGAAAGCTTGTTGCCCCGCTCGTCAAACCAACCCATAAAACGGTAGCCGTCATTTGTAGTCTCCTTTACGGTTACTACGTCTCCCGGCAGGCAGTCGTTAAGTTGGTCTGTAGTACCGCTAAGTATATCTCTTTCGCCTCTTTTATGTGACGTGAATACCGCCGCGCCGCCGGTGGGGTCAGTGTAGTCCGTTCCGGTATCGAGCGTGAGCGCCTTTACCTGCTGATTGTAGCTCCACTGCGCTATAAAGGTTGCGCCGTAGTTGCCGTCAACATATGGAACGATATTATTTACATTATAATATTTCAAATCATTTGTAGCGCCGTCCGGCATTATTTCAGCGTTTGCGGTTTGCCCTTCAGGCGTGTAATAAATCTCGATAATCCGATTTTCTTCTTCGGTAGTGCCGTTCGCGTTAAGATGCGCCGCGACCTCCGGCTCTATGAGCTCTCCTTCGCCGAGCTGCGGGCAGTACCAGCCCAAAAACTTCGCGTTGTTCTTTGTCGGGTTATATTCCGCATTGTCATAGCGATACGCCCATGTCGCGTTGCCATTTGCAAGGTCTGTCTCTATTATATTATTTCCGGTATCGGGAAAGGTTCCGCCGTTTGCGTCAAATGTGACGCTGAACGGGCGGGAGAACACAAGCTGTATATTCTTTTCAAAGGTCATAGGTATGCTGAAAGTATAGCCGCTTGAGTTGTCTCCGGTAAATTTATCGGGGTTTTTTGAATAGCTTATAAACGAGTTATCGGCAATATATCCAACAAAATTATAACCCGCTTCCGGCTTTGCCGTTATCGTGACCGTTGTTCCGGCGCTCACAAGCTCATGCTGCGGCGTATCCTTTGTAACCGTTTTTGAAACGGTGTCAATCACATACTCGCCGCTGCCGCCGCCGGTTGTTGAAACATTCAGGGGATATGACGCTTCAAAGCGCACATCGTCTATGAAGTTGCCGCAAAGACCGTTATCTAATCCGGAATAGTCATGACCTATAACCGCTACAAACGCGAATATCGCGGCGTTCTGCCCCTCCGGCACGGTATATGTATAATCGTACACGGACGGGTCTATGTCCTTATCCGAACCCGGAATTTGATTATTGCTCGCGTCATAGTTAAGACCGTAGTTATACCATTTTCCGTCGTTATCGGTTATAAAGGTGATTTTCCACTCGTTAGGATAACCTTCGCCGCCTTTAGCGGAGAAGGTGTTGTCACCCTCTAACGCGGTGTCGGAGTTAAAGTCTTTTGAATATATTGTGTACTGCGTGGCGCTGTTGTCGTCATGGTTAAAATCATCGCCGTTATTAATAGGATTTCGTATACCGGCGTTGTCAGGTGTTATGCAGGCCTGATTAGCCTTAAGCCAGTCGAGCATCTTCATGAACACGTCCTTATCATCGGCGCTTTTTTTGACTATTGACCCGGGCTGCTGCGCGGGGCCTATAATTAGCGCCATTGTATCATAAACCTTCGGCGCGTGCGCCGCGTGGGATACGCCCCATTTAAGCTTTGAGCCGGGCGCGGTGCGTATGTTTTGATACAGAGTCGCCGATTCGTTTGTGTTTATCTCAACGAAATATTCCCCCGACTTCGCGGCCTTGTACCTGTCGGTGTAGCTCGTTAGCCATACTCCGACTTTGTTATCAGATGATGTTGTGTTCCAGTAATAATGCGTGCCCTGCGCAATTGCCTTTTCCTCGTTATCCGTCACGGAATGAACAATCGGCTCGCGTGTGTGGAATGAAAACGCTTCGTTCCATCCCTTCCATATGTTCGGCATCTCAAAGCTTCCGTTTTGCAGGGAGGTGGGGAGCTTGTTTATTTCATCCGCATCGGTAAGGTTTGCGGCGCCCGCCGTAAGCGGAACGCAAAGCGTCAGTACGGCCGCCGCCGCTTTTATAAATTCAATCACTTTATTTTTCATTGCCTGTTCTCCTAAGCCCGTATATCCGTATAACAGAAATTACACCCAATATTAATATAGCATATCCGGCTTGATTAGTCAAGTAAAAACCGCGCGCCGCTTAAAAGCGGCACGCGGTATGGGTTGTTATTGTTTAGCCATGTCCTTGTGGAACGAGGCGCAGTCAAATTCATGCTCAAGCTCACTAAGACCGAGGTCAATGCCCGTGCGCTTGCTGTAGTCCTTGAGCGCGGCGTGTATAGCCTGCTCCGCGAGCACTGAACAATGCACCTTTGCCGGCGGAAGCCCGTCCAGCGCCTCCATTACAGCCTTGTTTGAAAGCTCCAAGGCCTCTTGTACCGTTCTGCCCTTAACAAGCTCCGTAGCCATGGAGCTTGTCGCTATTGCCGCGCCGCAGCCGAAGGTCTTGAATTTTACATCCTTTATGATGTTATCCTCAATCTTCATATATATCTTCATTATGTCCCCGCATACCGCGTTACCGACCTCGCCGATTGCGTTAGCGTCGTCAAGCTTACCCACATTGCGCGGATTTTCAAAATGATCCATTACCTTTTCACTGTACATTACCGTGTTCCTCCTTATAGATTTTTCGTGAAGGATTCAAGCTTACCTTCTTCAAATTCCTCATACATAGGCGACATCGCGCGCAGACGGTTCACGATTTTCGGCATGGTGTCGAGCACATAATCTATTTCTTCGTCCGTCGTGTCCTCGCCGACGCTGAACCGTATTGAGCCGTGAGCTATTTCATGCGGAACGCCGATTGCCATGAGCACATGCGACGGGTCGAGCGAGCCCGACGCGCACGCGCTGCCGCTCGACGCGCAAATACCCGCGCGGTTTAGCAGCATCAGTATGCTCTCGCCCTCGATGAACTCGTATGAGATATTTACATTGTTGCACATCCGTCTGTCGTCTCTCGGACCGTTGAGCTTAACGTAATCGATACGTTTCAGAAGTCCGTCCATAAGACGGTCGCGCATTTTTTTCATATGCGCCATGTTTTTATCAAGGTTTTCGACCGCTATTTCAAGCCCCTTTGCAAGTCCGGCTATACCCGCGAGATTTTCCGTCGCCGCGCGCTTGCCGCGCTCCTGGCCGCCGCCGTGGATAAGATTTTCTATTCTTACGCCGTTTCTGATGTAGAGCATACCGGCGCCCTTGGGGCCATGGAATTTATGGGCGGAAATCGAAAGCATATCAACGCCCAGCTCCCGCACGTTTACCGGCATGTGCCCGATGGCCTGAACCGCGTCCGTGTGGAAAATCACATTATGGCGTTTTGCCACCTCCGCGATTTCCTTGATCGGCTCTATTGTGCCGATCTCATTGTTCGCGGTCATTACGGTTATAAGGATGGTGTTGTC
>CANRAG010000084.1 GCA_947628515.1 uncultured Clostridia bacterium
CCAAAGCTGTGCCGCTTCGTAAATCCCGCGAAGCGGCATATAACACCGAAAATACCATTGCCGGAGTTGCCTTTTTTATGAATTTTTTATTTTTAAGTAGTTTTGCTCCGCAAAACCGAGGCTCCGCCTCGTCCGGCTACCTTGCCGGGTACCGGCACATTGGCTCCGGTAATGTTATTCAGCCGCCCGCGCGGGGCGGCGGTATATATCAGCGTTTGCGCTGTCGCTCTCATCACGCGGAATTAGGGCGCCGCGAGTGCGATATAAAACGCCGGCCTCCTTCCGGCGGCGTATACGGTGATATATATTTTCATCTGTTGCCGCCGCCAACCTACGCGGCGGCAAATAACTTGCGTTAATATCGCGGCGTGTTTGTGTAGGTTCTTACGCGCGGCGTTTATTAAAAATATAAAATTCTTTAAGGAGGAATGAAAACAATGAATTTTAAACAATTCATAAGCAGCGTCTCAGCCTTCGCTGTGGCTTCGTCCGTCTTTGCCGGGTTTGCCGTTACCGTAAGCGCGGCAGACGTGACAACCGATACTCTTACTCCTGCGGCGGATACAGAAATCAGACGTTGGAGCGGTGAAGATAGTTTGTCCGTGAACGCAGACTTATCGGAAAAAGTTCAGCTCGTACCGAATAATAGTGCTGCTACATTTACCAGTAACGATTGGAGAAGCTCTGTTCTTATGAGGTTCGGCAAGACTGAAAAACAGGGAACTATAACAAAAGCCACATTGAAATTTTACTATAATGCGAATACTTCAAAGTCGGACACTTTGTTCGTATATTCAACGAGCAAGGCTGATTGGGATGCCGCCTCAACAACATGGATGACGGAAATGACAGCCGATGCTAAAAACGCTACATGGAAAGGAACAAACGCGGGCAGTCTTAGCGAGCAGAGTGTAAGTTTAGAAGTACCGACAAATAACAATGGGTGGAAAGAATTTGATGTAACAAGCATTTTGCAGCCGACCGAAAACGGATATTCATTTATGATAAGCACATCAGGCACAAAAGGCGGCAGCATTGAGTCAATGGAAACACAACTGGCAGATGCAGGAGTATCAAGAAAGCCTCAGCTTATATTGGAATTATCGGATACAGCTTCTGTTGCTTACTATAAGTTGGTTTATGTTGATAAAGAGGGGAATCCTATAGGCAAGGATGCTGTTACCGGAAACTGCGATATATCAGCCGGTTATACTCTTAGCGAAGGTGATAAGGCGGTTTACAGAACCACGGACGGCAAAAAGTATATATATGATACAGATAACGAGTCCAATACAGATCATTATGAAGTTACCTCGCAGGATCCCGATAATCCTACCGAGATAAAGCTGTATTACAAAGAAGATGCTAAATATACATATACAATAAACGCAACGGGCGATGTAGTGAAAACTTTGAAAACGGCTGAATTGTATGAAGGTGACAAACAAAACGTATATTATCCGAGATACATTCAAGATGAGCATGACACGAGCATTATATATGAAGGGGCAAAACAAAACGACGCGCCACACTATGGAAAATATGTACAAGAAGCCGGCTCGCTTGATGTAAACTATCAAAAAAAATATGAAAATGTTGTGTACTTCGAAGATTTTGACGATGCTATGGATAACGGCGTCAGCCAGAACTATCAGGCCTCAAACGGCGGCGTAAGAAACAATTCCGCATGGTCTACTACGCTTAATAAAGGTACATACAAAATACTTGCCTATGTATGCAATAGGAGTAGAGGTTCCTCTATAACTGTTGGTGACACAGAACTTAAAAAAGTTTCAGAGGTGGCGGACGCTCAAGCATATGGAATGATTGAGGAAACATTTACCGTTAACGAAGACAGTACCGAAATTTCCTTATCAAAAGGAGGCGGAAACACATACGATCCGATTGACACGGTTATTATTATTGATTTAACGCCCAAGCCGAAGGAATATACGGTTGATAAGGTTGAAACATATAACGGTGATTCCGACGGCAGCGTAGCCACATTATTTAAGGGTACGATTTCCAATATAACCGGCACAATAACCGGCGTAAAAATCGATGGAGAGGATGCTACTGAAAAAATAACCGCCGGTAAGGATACTGTTCTTACGGATACTACCGCAGTAATCGCAGTTATTGTAAACAAATCTGCGAATGAAGCAACTCTTTCGGTTACATTGAACTAATTTAAGGAGGATATTAATATGAAAAAGTTTTTTAACGAACCCGAAATGAATATCTCCATGTTCAATGTGGAGAATATCATTATGGCAAGTGCAGAACCCGAACCTGTAGGACAAACTGCTATGGAGAAACTTCAAGCAAGCGGTAAGCTTACAGATGTAACGAATCAGATAGTAGTTACGTTCTGATATTTGAATAATCACAAGGACGGCGGTAACCTACACGCCGTCTTTTTTGGGCGGCGAGGATAAAACCGCACGGGCTTAAATAAAAGGTAAAAGCATTTACCTGTCTATCTTACACACAAACCGCGTAAGATAAATATTTTTTGGAGCGGATTAAAAAAATTCAAAAAAGGTATTGACAAAGGAATAAAGTAATGTTATAATACCCTATGTTGTCGGAAAGACATAATTAAATATAGCGGAGTAGAGCAGTTGGTAGCTCGCAAGGCTCATAACCTTGAGGTCGCTGGTTCAAGTCCGGTCTCCGCACCCAAGCAAGAAAAGCCGCAGTAAGTCTGCGGTTTTTCTTATACGGAAAGGATAAATATTATGGATATTACAAAAATTTCCGAAGGCGCGTATTCAACGCTGCTCGGAATGAACGGCGGTATGGTCGAAAGTCCGGACGGTACTAAAATAGTATATGCAAGAAAGAAAAATCTCGATGAGAAGGAAACCGAAATTTGGATTTGCGGCAGGGATTTAAAAGAGCACAGGTATATCTATACGGTGAACTGTATGAATCATAACGGACCGTCCGCCACATTTTTAAATAACAGTGAGATTGTGTTCCGCGATAATAAAAACGGACTGCCTATGTTTCATATAATGAATATCGACACAATGGCGATAAGACACAGCATAACGGCAAAGGAAAGCCATTGCGGAGAAAACGGCAAGTATCCGTTTTCTGTATCAAAGGAGTTTCTTAACCAAAACCCGAACTATCCGGAAATTAACGAGTGCGGCATATATATACTTGACCTCGCGACGGATAAAATAAGCCTTGCCGTATCGGAAAGGGAAATTGTGCGCATGGTAGAGAATGTGGGGCTTACCGCAACCGAGCATGTGGGCGAGGTGAGCCATGTTCAGCTCAATCCTTCGGCTACGTCGGTTATGATGCGTCTCGGCGTTCCGGAATGCCGCGTATTCGGCGCGCTCGGCTGCATTGACCTTGACACGCACAGAGCGCATATTATCCCCGATAAGCCGGTGCACCAGTTATGGTACGATGATGACACATACATGGCGACGCGGCAGTTTTATAATAACGGCATAATCGAGATGGAAACAAGTTATATAGCAAGATTTTCAAAGGATGGCAGAGAAATAGAGGTGCTCGGCGGAATTTCAAACCATATGGACGGCAATAAGGCGCGCACAATGTTTGCCGGAGACCACTGTTATCCGGGCTGCCCGACAGACATCGGTCTTTATAAAAAAGGGATAAAAGAGCCGGTCGCGGTGTTTGAAATACCGCATTTCGAAGAAATTGTATGGGATAAGAAGGTGCATCCGAACCCGTCGTTTTCACGTGACGGAAAGCGGTTATATTATAACCGTCCGTGCAGTAATGACCGCACAGAGGCGGTGTTTGTTGATATTTCCGAGTTTTATTGATTGTAACTTTTTAAAATATTGTGTATATACAAAAATCGAGGAAAAATTCCTCGATTTTTGTGAGACTTTATTTATAGCTCCGTATGGTTCTTACTTTACGCGGTTTTCGTAATCCTCAACCATCTTCTTAACCATCTGTCCGCCTATTGAGCCTGCCTGCTTTGAAGTAAGGTCACCGTTGTAACCCTGCTTAAGATCAACGCCTACTTCGTTTGCAGCCTCCATCTTAAACTTATCCATAGCCTGCTTTGCTTCAGGTACTGTTAATTTATTCTTGCTCATCTTTTTTTCCCTCCTTATAATCATAGTCCTTACCACACCGATGTCATGCGTTTGCGCACGATATGCGAAAATGTACGACACCGCCGTAAATCTATCTAAAGTGTCGCCGAATTATGCCGCGCGGCTCTTGTCGAATAATATCGGCTACGATAGTATTGTGTGTAGGTTTGTGGTTTATATTCTTAGTAATTTCTAATTATAAAGAGAAATTTAACTAAAGTAAATTTTAATCGCTCATTATCACATTTTCATAATGATATTTTTCGTTATCGGGCGTTATGACCTCAACGTTTTTCATTGTAAGACCGTTTATGTTATATGCCTTCATGCCTCCCGCTCCTTCTGCTGCGACATTTTCGAGCGTTATGTTATCGAGCGGGCTTTCAGGCAGTCCCGCGAGGTATATCGCATTGCTGACTACTGATTTCATTTTAATATTTCTGAATGTTACGTTTCTGATTTTCGGCGTCGCGTCCGTTACCGGCTCCGCCGCGTTCGGATTAAACTTGGCAATGCTGTAAAAATTATCGACATAAATTCCGCCGCGGAACCATTCGCAGTCTCTATGCTCCGTGTCACGGTATTCTCCGGTACAGTTTTCATATACAATATTTTCAATTACGTTTCCGCGCCCGCGCGGAGCTTTAACGCTGGCCACGCTATATACATGCGTAAATTTGCAGTCGCGCACAGTGACATTTTTCACGCCGCCCGATGTTTCGCTGCCCACGGCAACGCCGAAGCCGCTGCCAAACCGACAATCGGTAATCCGCACATTTTCCGCGCATATACCCACGGCCCTGCCTTCCTCGTCACGGCCGGATTTTATCGCGATACAGTCGTCCTGACTGCATATAAGACAGTTAAATACATAAACGTTTTGACATGAGTCGGGATCAAATCCGTCGCCGTTATACAAATGCGGATACGGCTTATCTCTTTTTTCGTTAAATTTTGTGAATATTCTTATATTATTTGCCGATACTCCGTTTGAATAAACGGTATGTACGCACCACGACGGCGACTGCTTAACCGTTATATCCTTATAATAAACACCGTCGGTATTTCTTATGCATATCGCTCTGCCCCGCGCCGCTCTGCCCTCGGCGCGCTCCGCCAAAAACAACGCGACGCCCGACGCGTCGATCCTGCCGCTGCCTTCTATTGTGATATTTTTAAAACGTTTATCCGTATCGAATTTTACATTGATAAGGCTTGAATAGCAATCCTGCTCTATGCCCTCCCAACGATAGCGCTTTATGGGATAATCGGTCGGATTTTGCGAGCCTAAAAGAACCGCTCCGTCCTCAAGCCGCAGCGACATATCGCTTTTAAGATAGATTGCCCCGCTCAAAAAGGTTCCGGCAGGAATTACAACCACACCGTTTTTTGCACATTCATCGACAGCCCGTTGGATTGCTTTTGTGTTAAGCGTGTTTCCGTCGCCAATCGCGCCAAAATCGCATATATTAAACACGCCGCCGTCAGGACGGGTGGAGGCCGTTAATATATTGCTCACCTTATCCGTCGCGCCGGACGCATCCACGCCCTTTACATACAGCTCATATTCGGTTCCCGGCTCCAAGCCCTCAACCGTGCAGTCGCCGCGTTTAACCCTGTCATAAAGAGCGCCGTTTACATATACCTCATATTCCGCCGTATCATGACTTCTGTCCCAGACAAGCGCGATGCTTGTCTGCGTTATTGCTGCCGGCGGAACCGCTATACGAATTTCATTGTTTTTCATGGCGTTATTAAATCCTTTTTTTAAATTTACCTATATTATATATTATACTATCTGATTTTACAATACATTTATACGATAAAATTCATTAAAATATCTTGACAAAGAACATCAAATAGTGTATACTATTTATTGTTGCAAACGATGAACATGGTCCGGTAGTTCAGTTGGTTAGAACGCTAGCCTGTCACGCTAGAGGTCGTGGGTTCGACCCCCATCCGGATCGCCAAGCTCCGCACAGCGGGGCTTTTTTAATACGTAAAGTATTGCGGGGCGGATGCTTTTGAGGCATGTGTTAACTAACAAAAACACGCTTATAATAGCAGGTACTGCCCCGGTTCAAGTTACGCTGATAATGTACAAAAGGAGAATGAAAATGGCTGATAACAAACAGCTTGAAGATGCGATTAAATTACTTAATGAAAACGATTATATAGCTATACCCATAACCAAGGGACAAATGTGTCTGTGTGACGCGTGCAAGGAGCCCGACACATATTGCCGCTACGGCGCGTTCGGCTATACATGCTCGAATTTGATATGCCTAAATCAGTTTATAAAGGAACAGATTGACTATAAATCATTGATTTCAGACATCAAAACCGAATAGCATAGCGATACGGCATTATTATTTATACGACAGGTCCCCGGTTCGCGGAAATTCAACTAAGCTATGGGTTATTTTACTGTTTCGGTTGAAAAATCCCGAATAATATGGTATAATCATTGTATCTTACACATGAAAGGCTGTGGATTAATTGTTCACAAAGATAAACACGGTATCTCTTACCGGACTTGACGGATTTATGGTAGAGGTTCAGACGGATATTTCAAACGGTATGATAGCCTTCGACATAATCGGACTGCCCGACGCGACTGTCCGAGAGGCGCGGGAACGCGCGAAGGCTTCAATAAAGAACTGCGGCTGTGAGTATCCGCGACGCCGCATTACGATGAATCTTGCTCCCGCATCTCTTAAAAAGGAGGGTTCGGGCTTTGACCTTGCAATCACGCTGGGGATTTTAGAAGCGTCCGGTCAAATACATATAGAGGACAGGGAAACCACGATATTTTTGGGCGAGCTTGCGCTCGACGGCTCGGTAAAATCAATACGCGGCGTGCTGCCCATGGTTATTTCGGCATATGAGCACGGGTTTAACAAGTGCTTTGTGCCCAATGCCAACGCGCAGGAAGCAGCCGTTATCGAAGGCGTTGACATATACCCGGTCGCGCATCTTTCTCAGGTGCTTGACCATTTCGATAATATAAACCGTATCGAACCGTATAAGGTCGATGTAAACGAGCTGAAAACCTCGGTTGCCGCCTCATTTATCGATATGCGAGAGGTGAAGGGACAGGAACAGGCAAAACGCGCCATGGAGATTGCCGCAAGCGGCTCGCATAATGTGCTTATGTCAGGTCCTGCCGGAACGGGAAAATCCATGCTTGCCAAACGCATGAGCACAATTCTGCCGGACATGACCTTTGACGAAATGCTGGAGGTTACCAAGCTCCATTCCATTGCCGGAATTTTGCCCGCGGGCGTTCCGCTTATAACGCATCGCCCGTTCAGAAGTCCGCATCATACGGTTTCCGCAAGCGCGCTTTCCGGCGGCGGCGCGATACCGCGCCCCGGCGAGCTTTCGCTCGCGCATTGCGGCGTGCTGTTTTTAGACGAGCTTCCGGAGTTTCGGCGTGACACGTTAGAGGCGCTGCGGCAGCCGCTTGAGGACGGGAAGATAACAATTTCACGCGTGAACGCGTCAATTTCATATCCGTGCAACATTACGCTTGTAACGGCGATGAACCCGTGTCCCTGCGGAAATTTCGGTAATCCCAAGCGAGTTTGCACTTGCAGTCCGTCTCAAATTCAAAAATACCGCTCAAAGATTTCCGGACCGCTGCTTGACAGAATAGATATACAGATAGAAATACCGAGCGTACGGTATGAGGATCTTTCCCGCATTGCGGACGGGGATACCAGCGAGGTAATACGGGAGCGTGTAAACCGCGCAAGGCAAATACAGCTTGCAAGATATGAGAATGACAATATAACTTCAAACTCGCAGCTCACCGCCGCGATGCTCGATAAATACTGCCCTTTGGGCGAGGCGGAAAGCAGTCTGCTTAAAAAGGCGTTTGAACGGCTGGGACTGAGCGCGAGAGCGCATAGCAAGATACTGAAGGTTTCGCGAACCATTGCCGACCTCGACGGCAGCGATGATATAAAGGCGGCGCATATAGCCGAAGCTATACAATACAGAAATTTTGACCGCAAGGGTTATTAAAAAACACATGGAGGATATAATATGTGGGCATTTAAAAGCGTGTTTTATCAAATCTATCCGCTGGGGTTTTGCGGGGCTCCGTTTGAAAACGACGGGGTGCAGGCGCACAGAATAACCAAGGTAAGCGAATGGATACCGCATATAAAAAAGACAGGCGCAAACGCCGTATATTTTTCACCCGTATTTGAATCCGATACACACGGCTACAATACGCGCGATTATTTTACGATAGATAAGCGGCTCGGAACGAACGAGGATTTTAAGGCTTTGGTTAAAGAGCTGCACGAAAACGGCATAAAGGTGGTTATAGACGGCGTATTTAATCATGTCGGCAGAGGCTTTTGGGCGTTTTTAGATGTTTTGGAAAAGCGTTGGAATTCGCCTTATAGGGATTGGTTTAATATAAACTTTGACGGCGACAGCGGCTATAATGACGGACTGTGGTATGAAGGATGGGAGGGCAACTATGACCTCGTAAAACTCAACCTTCATAATGAGGCTGTGGTAAGCCATTTGCTTGAGGCTGTGAAATTCTGGGTGGATGAGTTCGATATTGACGGGCTTCGGCTCGACGTCGCGTATTGTCTTACGCCCGAATTTCTGAAACGATTGCGCGGTTACACCGAACGGCTGAAACCCGAATTTGTGCTCATAGGCGAGCTGCTGCACGGCGATTACTCACAGTGGGTGAATAATGAAATGCTTCACTCCTGCACAAATTACCAGTGCTATAAGGGCTTGTATTCATCGTTTAACTCAATGAATATGTTTGAAATAATACACTCGATGCAGCGCCTTTTCGGCAATGAAAGCTGGTGTGTGTGCCGTGGTGAACATCTTTTAAACTTTGTGGATAACCATGACGTCACAAGGGTCGCAAGCGTAATTACAAACGAAAAGCATCTGCCGCTTATATACGGTATGATGTTCGGTATGCCGGGCTTTCCGTGTATTTATTACGGAAGCGAATTCGGCGTTAAGGCAAACAAGAGCGAGGGCGATCCCGCGCTTCGTCCGTGTATAGACAAGCCGGAGGAAACAGAGCTTACATTATTTATCGCAAAGCTTGCCAATGCCTTTAAGGGCAGCGACGCGCTGCAAAACGGAACATTCCGCTCCGTGGTATTGCAGAATAGGCACTGCATATTCGAACGGAAAACAGATACCGAACGCGTTATGGTCGCGATAAACGCGGATGAAAATCCCGTAACCTGTCATTTTAACGCGGAATGCGGCACGGCTGTTGACCTAATAACCGGCAAAACACACGATTTCGGCGGCGGCTCGGAGCTGCCTCCGTATTCGGTTCAGTTCTGGAAGATGGAAAAATAAAGCTTATTTAAAAATGAGGGGCGCGCGCCCCTCATTTTTAAGTAGGATTATATTCTACCGCAGGTATAACGGGCTTCATGTTATCGTATAACAGGAAAGCTTTTATCTTTTTTATTTCGGCATCCTTATGTATGATACAAACCCTGTCGGTAATGTTAACCGCTATAAGCCTTCCCGCTCCGTCATACGCCGCAGTGTACAAATGACAATTACCCGGTATTTCTCTGTTTACTTCCGCCATATACATATCGCCCAAATCCAAAACACTTACTCCCACATCATAATCATCCGGCAAAGGGGTCGGGCTCGGAGTGGGTACGGGTGTTGGTGTTGGCACAGGCGTCGGCGTAGGAGTCGGGCTCGGCGTAGGCGTAGGCGTGGGGGTTGGCGTCGGCCTGGGCGTTGGCGTCGCCGTCGGTTTGGGAGTTATTACGGGAACAGTATAGTCACGCGAAGGCACATACGGCAGGTCATACAAAAAATCCGAACCGCTGTATGAAGGCTTGTTGGGATAATGCATATTCGACCGTGTACCTATAAATGAGTCCGTGCCCTTTGCGAAATAATTATATAAAGGATAGCGACCGGCATCGTCCCATGTTACGTCAATATAATAATATTCACCATCGTCAAATTCAGCCATGTTCCACGCGTGCCCGCCGCCGTTCGCGGTTCCGACAACAATAATGTTATCGAGCCCGACCGCGTTCGCGATAAGCCCGAACGCTTTGGCATAACTCTCACACACCGCGTCGTCGTCGCCGTCGCCGTCGAGCGCGCCGACGATATTATGCGCCTCGGCGGACTCAAGCGGATAACCGTAGCTGTCATAGCCGTAATCCGTCGCGTAGCATAAATCATCATGGATTTGCTTCATAGCCGCATATTTACTTGTTGAAAGCTTTGCCCGCGCGTTTTCGACATAGTCTGTGAAATTAGTGTCTATTATAGAGTCCAGCCGGTTTCTGGTGCTGTAATTTTTGTAATCCGAATCTATTCCCACTATAAGCTTTGTCCCGCCATACGAGGATGTTGAGTATAGCACCTCGCTTGACAGCCAGTAGTATTCCGGATGGTCGAGTTTAAATGTGAAGTACACAGCCAATGCCCAATTCGCTGAAATGTCGAATATGACGTCATCATCGTTCGAACGGCTTGAAAGTCTGTATGAGCTGTATCCGCCGCCATAATCTGACAACCTGACATTTCTTGTGCTCCTTCTGAACTCCTTGCACATGGCTTCAATCTTATCATAACATTCCTGCAGCAAATATCCGTCGGGTATTTGATTAAAATATCTATATCCGTAATCTGTACCATAGTCAAAAAATGACGCCGACCCATTCTGTACATCCATGGATACGGAACCGTCATCATCCTGCGCAATGACCGCATTTTCTACCTGCTCCTCGGTCAGCTCAACCGCCCTAAGGCCTTTTAAGCCTGTCGGCAGCGGCTCCGCTGTCGTATCCGCCGCGCCGGAGGTATACATAACCGCCGTATTGATAAATATCGCCGCCGCGGTTATAGCTCCGGTAAATCCTTTCTTCATATTTATGCCATCTCCTTTAACACAGCTAAGACTGATTAGAACCCGCCCAAATTACGAGCACCACCATTTCAAAATTTCCACAACCATTATATCACAGCTTTAAAATAATTTCAATATCATCGTAAATGATTAACACGGTTTTAAAATTCTGTAAATTTATGTAAACATTCAACTGCCTCGCAATTGGCGCAATATAGCTCGTGTATGTAGCGCTGTATTGTCCATGCATACGGTACTTTATCGCGCGGCTTCTGTGGGGCGGTATGCCCTCTCCGCGCGCTAAAGCAAAGGGAAATGCGCGCTCCGA
>CANRAG010000085.1 GCA_947628515.1 uncultured Clostridia bacterium
TTTTATCATATCACATATGGCGAAATAATGGTATTAAGTTTTGTTAACAATTTGTTTACTCATTCAAAAACCGTGATGTTAAAGGTTATACATCTTGACACGCTTTCCTCTTTAAGGTATAATAACAGTATAACCTAAGCGCGGACGCACCCGACCCTAAGGCCGTCCGCAAACTCTGCTTTAGGCAAGCTTAGCGGGAGCGTTGCTCCGATTTAAAAATTGTATCAGGAGGACTATGTATGAAGTACAGAAAATTAGCGGGCGAGGATGTTTCAATTCTCGGCTTCGGACTTATGCGTCTGCCAACATATGATGAAAACGGCGGTAATATAGATAAAGAAAAAACATATGAGATGATACAGTACGCCGTGGATAACGGCATAAACTATTTCGACACGGCCTACGTGTACCATAACCGCAAAAGCGAGGTCGTGGCGGGTGAGATTTTTGAAAATCACAACCTTCGTGACAAGATTAAGATTGCAACAAAGCTCCCGACCTGGCATGTGACATGTGAGGACGACGTTACAAGAATGCTCGACGAGCAGCTCGCAAATCTCCGCACAGATTATATTGATTTCTACCTCTGCCATGCGCTTGACAAAAACCGTTTTGACAATATCATCCTTAAATATAATGTTCTGCCGCTGCTTGAGAAGGCAAAGGCGGAGGGCAAAATACGGCATATAGGCTTCTCGTTCCACGACGATTTGGAGACCTTTAAACGCATACTCGACTCGTATGACGGGTGGGAGTTCTGCCAGATACAGCTCAACTACATAAATACCGACTATCAGGCCGGGCTTGAGGGACTTCGCTATGCGGCACAGCAAAGAGGAATAGGCGTGGTTATTATGGAACCCCTGTTCGGCGGCAAGCTCGCGAACCCGTCGGAACAGATTGTGCGCGAGCTGCCCGCCGGCAAGCATCCGGTGGAGAGCGCGTTCGATTTCCTTTGGAACAGACCGGAGGTATGCGTTACGCTTTCGGGTATGGGCACGATGCAAATGGTTCGTGACAATATAAAATACGCGGAAAACGCGGAAGTCGGGATGCTGTCGGAAACAGACCTCGCGGCATACGCAAGGGCAAAACACGTGTTCGACACGATGGCGCTCGTTCCGTGCACAAAATGCGCTTACTGTATGCCGTGTCCGTTCGGGGTTGATATTCCCGGAGTATATGAGGCATACAATAAGCTGCCGGTGTCCGGTAAACAAAAGGCGAAGGAAATGTATGCCGCGCTAAGCAGTGACGGCAGCAAATGTGTCGGCTGCGGCGCGTGCAGCCGCGTATGCCCGCAGGGCATTATGACACCTTCGCTTATGAAAGACATTCACGAAAAACTGGCATAAAAAAAGACGCTTAGCATGGGCGGCTGTATTTGCCGCCCGCGCCGACCGTCTTTTATTTTTTTACATACCGGTGTCGGAAATCGCGCGGATTTAGAGGTTAATCATCCTCGTCCTCCTCCGGTTCCGGCTCAAACATTTTTGTGATTATGACCTCGGTAACTCGCCGCGGATCGCGTTTTGATACCACCACATGGAGCGGACCGTAATCAAATTCATCACCTACGCGCGGGATTTTGCCGAATTCCTCCATTACCCAGCCGCCCACTGTTGCGTGGTCGATATCCTCGTCCTCGCCCTCCATACCGAACAGCTCAAACATATCGTCCAAGTCCGCCTTTGCACGAACCTTATATTTATCGTCTGTAATCTTTACAAACGGCTCGACAACCGTGTCGTGCTCATCCCATATTTCGCCGACAAGCTCCTCAAGTATATCCTCAAGCGTTACAATGCCCACCGTGCCGCCAAACTCATCAAGAATAACAGCCATATGCGATTTACGCGACTGTAGCGTTCTTAAAAGCTCGGAGATCTTCATTGACGGAACGACAAAAATCGGTTCTGTCATGACGTCGGTCACCCGCTGCCCCGTCTTTTTCATTGTCGCAAAGTCCTTCTGGTTTAGTATGCCTATAATGTTATCTATGGAGTCGGAATAGACCGGAAGTCTTGAATATCCGCTTTCAAACAGGTTGTTGATTTCTTCGATGCTGTCATTTATCTCAACGCCCACAACATCCACACGGCTTGTATATATATCCTCAACCTCTATATCGTCGAACTCTATCGCATTTCGTATAAGCTCGCTCTCGTTCTGGTCAATCTCGCCGTCGTTATGGGCTTCCTCAACCATTGTGATAAGCTCCTCCTCCGTTACGCCGTGGTCGTCCTTGTTTTTAACAAATTTATACACAAGCTTCTGCCACATTGAAACGAGCCAGTTAAGCGGCTTAAAACATACGATGAGAAAAGAAATTGTCGGCGCCGCGAACATTGCGAAGCTCTCAGGCACATTTTTCGCAAGGCTTTTCGGTGTGATTTCGCCAAACATAAGTACGACAATCGTTATGACAATTGTTGCAACCGTGGCGCCCAGCTCCTGATCGTGCAAAAGCTCGGCAAACAGCAATGTAGCTATTGCGGTTGTGGCTATGTTTACTATATTGTTTCCGATAAGTATTGTTGACAGCAGCGAGTCCATGTCCTCCGAAAGCCTGATTGCGCGTTTCGCCTTTTTCTTGCCGTCATTCGCAAGGGACTTGACCCGTATCTTATTCATAGAAAAAAACGCGGTTTCGGTCGCCGAGAAAAATCCCGATAAAACAATAAGAATTGCAAGTACAATAACCTTAGTTAAAATCCGCGACAAACTGTCGTCCATAAAATAAAGCTGCTCCTCCTTAAAGCTACAGCATTACGCGCGCTTATATATCGCCTCGCCGATCGAGCGCCCTGCGCGCAACGCGTTGGGTTCATATTATTTAAGGAATATTATACAGCATGTAGGGGCAAAAATCAAGTGTTTTTTCGCATTTTTTGCAAAATATTTAGCTCGGCCACTATTCGGGCATACAATAATTTGCCTCATACCGTAATAGTGACCGTTTCCGACCTGATCGGCTGTGGCTTTGATAAAAAGATATTGACTAAACACGGCCGATAAGGTATAATATAAATATAAAGATAAAGGAGCTGAGATGATATGGAACTGTTATCGCCCAAAATTGACGTGGTATTTAAGACATTGTTTTCCGATTATGACAATCGGGATATTCTCAAAGATTTTCTCGCGTCGGTTCTTGATATTGACACGGATGATATAAATGAAGTACATGTTGTCAATACGGAGATATTACCTGAAACGCTGGAGCAGAAATATTCTCGGCTCGATATTGCGATGATAATCGATGAAAAAACGATAAACATAGAAATGCAGGTGAAAAAGCTTAATGATTTTCGGGAAAGGGTATTGTTCTACTGGTCTAAGCTGTACACAAACGATCTTAGAGAAGGTCAATCATATAAGAATTTGAGACAGACAATATCTATAAATATTCTTGACTATAAGATGTTCGATTGTGAGGAATATCATTCCGTATTCATGCTGAAGGAGCTGAACCGAAACGAGCTACTCACGGATAAATGCAGATTTGATTTTCTTGAGCTGCCGAAAGTAAGCCAAGACAGCAAGCAGGTGAAAAGACTGGAAAGATGGATGAGGTTTTTCAATTTAAAGAATGAGGAGGACGTGAAAATGATTGCAAAGACAGACGATAAGATAATGAATAAAGCCATATTTGTACTTGAAAAAATGAGCGCCGATGATAAGATGCGCGAAGTCGCGCGCGTGAGAGAAAGAGCCTTGCATGATGAAGCGTCGTATATCGAAGACGCCATAAACCAAGGCAGAAAAGAAGGCATAAACCAAGGCAGAAAAGAAGGCATAGCCGATATTTTGCAGCAAATGCTTGAAGCGGGAGCTATAGATAAAGGTACGTTTGACAGATTTTCAAAATAGCAGAAGGAACACAACACGCGGGGACGGTTCTCGCGTGTTGAGAAAGAAGAAATTACGTTATATTTTATAGTGAGATGAAAGAAAATGCCAAGACAAGCGAGAAAAAGAAGTGAAAGCGGAATATACCATATAATATTAAGAGGCATAAATAAACAGGTTATATTCGAGGAAGACGAAGATTATAAAAGGTTTATTGAAACGATTAAAAAATATAAGACAGTGAGCGGATATACAATATATGCTTACTGTCTTATGAGTAATCATGTACATCTCTTAATAAAAGTTGGGCAAGAGGATTTAGATTTAATTTTAAAAAGAATAGCAGTAAGTTATGTATATTGGTATAATTGGAAATATGGGCGAACAGGACATTTATTTCAAGACAGATTCAAAAGTGAACCGGTAGACAGTGATGAATATTTTTTGACGGTGCTAAGATATATTCATCAAAATCCACTGAAAGCACGATTATGTGATAAATTAGAGGACTACCAATATAGCAGTTACCGAGATTATATTTATAAGAGAAATGATTTATTAGACTATAGTTTTGCTTATGATATATTAGGTAAAACCGATTTTATAACATTTAACCGGGAGCTTGTTGATGAAAAGTGCCTTGAATTTAATGACGGAATAAAGAGAATAAGCGATAAAGAAGGGCAAGCCTTAATTAAAGATATGTTAAACGGGCGAAGAGTAGAGGACTTATCTACCAATCAGGAAAAAGAAATATTCATAAAAGAATTGCGGCTAAAAGGTTTGTCGATTCGTCAAATAAGCCGTTTAACCGGAATCAGTGTGGGTATAGTTAGAAAATTTTGAACACAAGGGAACCCGAGCGAGCCGTCCCCGGGTGTTTATTCCGCGTGTCGAAACTCGGGTAGTTAAAATTTTATATACTGCAGTTGACAACGCAAGGAATTAGTGATATAATATATAAATTATATAAACTGATTGATTGTATATGCTAACTATAAGGAGGTTTGAAAAATGATAAAAAACAAACAAATGTTGTTTGCTGATTTCCCTAAAATCGGTAAAATAACTCCCGCAGTGAAACAAGCAAATAGGAAAAGGATATTCACTGGCGGAGTAAGAATTGGTAATGGTATGTACCGTACCGATGAAGAAACTACGTCATACCAACATAATGCTTTAAAAAGAAGGCTGCCATAAAGATATATGTGCGTTACAAATGAACAAATAGACTGGGAAGATATAGTTAGCTTATATAATACAATCAAGTCTTTGTATGCACTTTGCGAAGAAACCGATCCTGAGTTAAACACCAACTTGCAGCCTCTTAACGAATTTAGAGCAGCATTAGACCACTTGATGCGTATTGTTGGTATTGAGAAAACAGATGGATATAATGAAAAAAATGCAGTTGATGAAGCCAAAAGACTTCGTAGCCATCTTAGGAGGGCTTTGTTTGATATATGCGATATGATATCTATAAATTATCGGACAAAGATTATTGACGTGTTGGAAGATTATGAGGTTGAAGAAATCAATTCCGCTATACCTACATATTATTCAAAAATAAGACCCAGAATAGAAGAAATTTCTGAAGGGATTGCGGTTTTGCGTACTGAAAAACGCTTTAATAGTTCAGTAGAAGAGGAAACAGCTGTAGATGAATATCCTAAAATTATAGAAGAGCTTAAAGGTTATTATAAAACTATCAGCAAGGCTATACCTTCTTTAATTGAAATCAAAAAAAAGAATAAAAAGAAGAGGCAAGACGCATTCATTTTTCAAAAAGTAATTCCGATAGGTGCTATTGTTGTAGCTATAGTAATTGCTATAATAGGTTGGATTATTCCGTAGCAATTTTATATAAAGGAATAGCGTTGAAAGCGAGTTCACAGAAATGTACTCGCTTTCTTTTTCTTACTAACTATGCTATATAAGATTTATAATAAGAACACAAGAGAACCCGAGAGTGCCGTTCCCGGGTGTATCCCCCCACATGTTCCCTTCCGCATGTGTTTGCGACCGAGAAATAAATTGCATATTAAAACTTGACAAAAGACAAAACTGATAGTATAATATAAATAGAAAGAGAAACGGCAGAGCGTAAAAACGATCAGCCGCTTCGAAGTTAGTTAGTAAATAACCGATCCTTCAAGCAGCAAACTTTGGATCGGTTATTTTATTGCGCTATGGGCGCGAATGCTATGAAAACAATCGCAACTATAAATAGCGCAACAGCTATTTTTAACACGAGAGAACCGTCCCCGCGTGTTAGTATGTACCGTACCGATGAAGAAACTACGTCATACCAACATAATGCTTTAAAAAGAAGGCTGCCATAAAGATATATGTGCGTTACAAATGAACAAATAGACTGGGAAGATATAGTTAGCTTATATAATACAATCAAGTCTTTGTATGCACTTTGCGAAGAAACCGATCCTGAGTTAAACACCAACTTGCAGCCTCTTAACGAATTTAGAGCAGCATTAGACCACTTGATGCGTATTGTTGGTATTGAGAAAACAGATGGATATAATGAAAAAAATGCAGTTGATGAAGCCAAAAGACTTCGTAGCCATCTTAGGAGGGCTTTGTTTGATATATGCGATATGATATCTATAAATTATCGGACAAAGATTATTGACGTGTTGGAAGATTATGAGGTTGAAGAAATCAATTCCGCTATACCTACATATTATTCAAAAATAAGACCCAGAATAGAAGAAATTTCTGAAGGGATTGCGGTTTTGCGTACTGAAAAACGCTTTAATAGTTCAGTAGAAGAGGAAACAGCTGTAGATGAATATCCTAAAATTATAGAAGAGCTTAAAGGTTATTATAAAACTATCAGCAAGGCTATACCTTCTTTAATTGAAATCAAAAAAAAGAATAAAAAGAAGAGGCAAGACGCATTCATTTTTCAAAAAGTAATTCCGATAGGTGCTATTGTTGTAGCTATAGTAATTGCTATAATAGGTTGGATTATTCCGTAGCAATTTTATATAAAGGAATAGCGTTGAAAGCGAGTTCACAGAAATGTACTCGCTTTCTTTTTCTTACTAACTATGCTATATAAGATTTATAATAAGAACACAAGAGAACCCGAGAGTGCCGTTCCCGGGTGTATCCCCCCACATGTTCCCTTCCGCATGTGTTTGCGACCGAGAAATAAATTGCATATTAAAACTTGACAAAAGACAAAACTGATAGTATAATATAAATAGAAAGAGAAACGGCAGAGCGTAAAAACGATCAGCCGCTTCGAAGTTAGTTAGTAAATAACCGATCCTTCAAGCAGCAAACTTTGGATCGGTTATTTTATTGCGCTATGGGCGCGAATGCTATGAAAACAATCGCAACTATAAATAGCGCAACAGCTATTTTTAACACGAGAGAACCGTCCCCGCGTGTTACCCGCGTGTTACGAAAACAGGCACTTTTTAAGTGGTCTCTAACCGTCCCCGCGTGTTCTTCCCAAAAGCAAGAAAAGGACCTCATCCCGTGAGATCCTTTTCGTTTTTAGGGACTTTTTTTACAGCCCCTTTTTCAGCATTGTATTGTTTTATCATTCCTTGAATGAGATGATATTTTGGGCATCAACATGATTTGTATCTTTAAGCCATTTTAAAGCATTATTAAAGTTATATACTACCGATGCCGGAGCAGGCGATACTGCCTCTGGATTTATTTCCACAGTTCCATTAGTGCATACTCTCTCCTGGTTAAAGAGCGATATTTTGATTTCCGGATTTATAAAAATTTTCTTCATCTTAAATGTATCCTCCTTTAACCATGATTAGTCGACCTTAATATATGGCTCTACATCGACTCCTACCGGTGCAATTACACCAAATACAAGATCCGCAGAACCCGTTATTGTCGTAGATAATGTTCCTGAATCGCCTATCTTATCTCCCAACCTCGTAAACTGTACCGCAATATTAAAATCAAGCGGTTTGGTACCTTCATTTACTGTCGTTTTATATGTATAAGCCATGCATGGATCATCCTTAGCACCTTGCTCATTAAACAAGCTCTGAGCAGTCCTCTTAAATTCAACCGTTGTCTCTACATCTGCACTGTACTCAATAATCGTGTCTACCGCAGCGCCACTAAGACTCAACTCCCCTGTCTCGTCAAATGGAACCGTAACCGTGATATTTGTCTCAGTCCAAGATGTTGTTTCACCGGGTATCGTGCCCTTCTCGTCATCGTCCCCGGAAACAGTCAATGCACTTCCTTTAAACCTTACTACATATGTATGCTTGCCGGGTTGTATTTCACTAATAGTATGACCATTGGGAGCTGCTTTTCCCATTGAAGCCGTAGCATCAATCGTTTCCTCGTTGTTCGCTTCAATCACTTGCTTAAACTCGCCTTCCACGTTTGCAGGAGTATGTGCACTGTAATGGTAAACGTAATTTTGATTTTCATTTAACTGATTCAACGCTGTTTGATTTAACGACTTTGTAAATGTATTCATATCTTCCGCAACAGGCATACCATTATTTAAAACGCTTGCCAGTTTATAAAGCTGACCAGCATTGTCCTTATAGAGCGGATATGAGTACTCAATCTTCTTGCCCTCTTCTGCGTGATTTTTTGTAAATGTTTTATCAACCTTACTAAACGCATTGTCTATACCTGTTGAGGATGCTTTGAATGTGATTTTATCTGCTGCCTTTTCATATATAACAATTGTATCTATAACGCCATCATTGGATGTAAGAGTTACCGTTCCGTTTTTGTCTGCAACCAACGTTTTCTTTTCATCTTTCCAGTGTTTGCTTTCAGTGTCAGCGGGAAGATATGCCGGCGAAACACTAATCGAACCCACTGTCACATCAGTACC
This sequence comes from uncultured Clostridia bacterium, assembly GCA_947628515.1. Classification (GTDB taxonomy): domain Bacteria; phylum Bacillota; class Clostridia; order UBA1381; family UBA1381; genus Ornithomonoglobus. The sequence goes on from CANRAG010000085.1 coordinate 8,708, forward strand.
GTTATGGCATACATAGAAAGTATATTCCTGACCGGCGTAAAGATCGGTGACTGTTGCGCTACTTCCATAAACCGTTCCCTTTGAAGCTTGGACGTTAGGCTCAGTACCTTCGTCAAGCACCTCTTTAAGCGTTACGCCGCTCGGAAGCCCTCCACTCGGCGAATATCCGCCATATATTAAGTTTATTCTTCCGTTTCCCGGATTTTTAGAAAATTCTTCGGGATCAAATTCGGCAACAAATTTGCTGCTGTCTTTACTGGTCAGTCCGGCTACTTCTGGGAGGAAAGATAAATGCTGTAATTCATACACATTACCATCTTCACCTTTTTCAAATCTCGAAAAAGCAAGATCGCCTTTGTTGTGGCTATCCGTTTCTCCCTCTGTATATGTATATTCACCCTGACTGAATCCTGTTGTATTGTCAGTGAAATTCGTATCTAAAGCAGCGTCTTTGCTGCCTACTGTTTTATACACACCGACTTTATATGTATTTGCCTTATGAACATGAACGTTGTACCAATAATAGACCTCACCACTAAGTGTATAGTCGCCGCTACTGGGCCTGTTCATTTCTACATTGTTAACTACAACGTTACTTTCGTGAGGGCTACCCTCCGGATCTATAGCATCCATCTCTTCGTTTGTTAAACTCGTTTTCTTATCAACGGAATCAACAATATATACGTCACCTTCCCGTGACTTTAAATACTTTTCATCTACCTTGTTCCCTTTGTTGAATGTCCACTCCGCAATATCCTCTTCTCCCTTGAACTCACTTAGAGTTGTAGGCTTTTTATAAGTGTCGGATAATTCCACCTCTATACTTCCATTTAAGATTCTAAGCGCATACTTTGGTGTGTTGTTATTAACTATCTTCGCCGATGCAGTAATAGTCATAGTTGCAAAAGTGCCCATTGCAACAGTCAGCGCTGCAATGCCGCTGACCAATCTTTTAAATCTCATAATTCTACCTCCTTTAGGTGTATCACTTTACAATGCTGATGTTCCGTCACGGTTTTCGGCGCGGCGTATCATCCGCGCGGTTATACCATTTACCCGAACAATTGTCAAAGCCATGCGAATGGCATGCTTTAATCGCGGCGGGTTAACCGTAACGTTATCCCCCCTGCTCAAGGGACTACAACCGTACATGTCCTAAGCCATGCCCGGAATGCATTCTCTTTGTATTATACTTTATTATAACACGTTTTCTATCATTATGCAAGAGTTTTTTAATAATTTTTTAATTTTTTTAAAAATCTTGTTACAGTTCACCTATCCCGACATGTTAAGGCATACTCGGTTTTGTTAATTGCGCAAGCAACCGGTTAATATACTTTAATGCTAATCAGCAGAACCGTATTCCTGTTTCAGCTTTTGAAGCTCGTCTGCCGAAATGTCCAGTGTATCTATTATATCATCGTCGGGACGGTTCTTTTTAAACAGCTTAAACGCTATTTTTTTGGTTTTTTCCCATTCGCCTTCACGCATGCCTTCCTTTCTTCCTTCCTTTATACCTTCCTTTATACCTTCCGCCTTACTTTCTCTGCGCACATCTCTTGTATAAGCATCTAAAATTTGTTCGTCGTCAAATAATGCAAACATTATATCCCGCACCTCCCGTTCATGCTTTGATAAATACTCTCTTAATATGTTTTCGTTTTTGCATATGCGAAGTGTTTCGGAAACCGCCTCTTGGCTCTTACCGTGCTTTTGTATCTGCTCGTTGTAAATCTTTGTGAATGTCACATACTGGTTTAATATGTCGCCTTGCTTGCCGTCTGTCAACACCCGTACCTTAACTTCCAACGCCGATTCTTCGCCATCGAAAAATTCTTCCGATAAGGTAATATAGGATTTGTCGATTCGCTTGTCCCCGGTATATATAACGTATAACTCCGGTTTGGGGATATTAATCTTTTTGCTGCCGTACACGTTAAGCTTTTCATTCCCGATATAGTCCTGATACGTTTGTACTAAATACATCAGTCCTCTTATTATGATATTGACCGTCCAAGTGGACTGCGCCTCTACCAAAACCACAAGCTTTTCCCCAACGGTAAAGCCCAAATCATTATATATATTGTCAACAAGAATGTTTTTTAAGGTGACTATTTCTATCATTTCCTCCGTGACATTCTCATCCTCCGGATGCAGCGCACGGTAAAGCTCGACAACGTATTTGGGGTCCTGGAACAAATTTGTAAATACGTTGTCTTTAGCGTTGCGTTTTACAAGTATTTTTCCCATTAATATTTCACTTCCTTATCTACGTATTGATACACAATTTTTTATGTATCGTTAACGCCTTTTATCAAATATGCAAGAGTTTTTTAATAATTTTTTTAAAAGTCTTGTTACAGTTTACCTATCCCGACATGTTAAGGCATACTCGGTTTTGTTAATTGCGCAAGCAACCGGTTAATATACTTTAATGCTAATC
>CANRAG010000086.1 GCA_947628515.1 uncultured Clostridia bacterium
TTTTTACTACAACAGCCTTACAATTTTTGCCGAGTTTGCACCATTTTTTAAAGTTGGATTCTAAAAACAGGTATTATACCATATTATTCTTCTTTGTCAATACATTTCCGGCGTTTTGGGTAAAATTTGTTACGGTTTTACCATACTTTAAGCCAAAGCGAAACGCTCCGACATTGACCGTGACAAACGGCATAATAACGCGCGGCAACCGCCCCGCCGCAGAACAGCGGCGTTATTCGGTTATTAATACAGCGTTTTATACAGCGCGTTTTTTCGGCTTGCCAGAGCCGGAAACGCCGCACGACGCTCGGCCACATCATTTATAATATCTGCAAATATTATGTCGTCCGTACCGTTCCCGTCCTCCGCAAGAACCTCGCCCGACGGATCAATTACCATGCAGCCGCCTCCGTATTCTATGCCGTCCTGTTCGCCAACGCAGTTTATACCTATTATATAAACTTGGTTCTCTATCGCGCGAGCCTTAAGCAGCGCCTTCCATTGCCCGTCCCGCGTCCACGGCCAATTTGCCGCCACCGTCATTATTGTGGACCCGTCCGCGGCAGCTCTGAAAATTTCCGGAAAACGCAAGTCGTAGCAGATAAATGTTGAAATACTGTGCCCCGATATATCAGCGGGCGCGGGGATAGCGCTTCCGCTTATGAAATTATCGCTCTCCCCGCCGATTGCGAAGGAATGTATTTTTATATAATCGCTCGCAACCGCACCCGTTTTATCGACAATTACGTAATGGTTTTCGCCCCTGCCGTTATTTAGCCTTACGTACCCAAATCCGACGGCTATGTTGTTTTCCGCCGCCGCATGTGCAATGACGTCTAAGGTGTATCCGTCCGTTTCGCCCGTGAGCTCTATGTTCATGGAAAAACCGGTAAAGCTCATTTCCGGAAAAAGGCAAAGCTTTGCGCCCCGCTCCGACGCCTGATCTATCATCACCAACGCCTTTTTCAAATTTCTTTCCTTTTCTTCAAATTCTATTTTCATCCGGCATACGGCCGTAAGCATAACACCATCTCCCTTTAAAAAAGAGACCGCCTGCGCGGTCTCCGTTATTTGCTGTTTAGAATTAGCCAAGCTCTGCGAAATACTTGATCGTTCTAACCATCTGCGACGTGTACGAATTCTCGTTGTCATACCATGAAACAACCTGAACCTCGCTCAGACCGTCGCCTATGGGAGCTACCATTGTCTGTGTAGCGTCAAAGAGTGAACCGTATCTCATACCAACGATGTCTGATGAAACGATCTCGTCTTCGTTATAGCCGAATGACTCGTTCGCGGCAGCCTTCATTGCAGCGTTGATGCTGTCAACCGTAACGTCACCCTTAACAACCGCTGTAAGGATCGTTGTTGAACCTGTCGGTGTCGGAACTCTCTGTGCCGAACCGATGAGCTTGCCGTTAAGCTCCGGAATAACAAGACCGATAGCCTTTGCCGCGCCTGTTGAGTTCGGAACGATATTAACCGCCGCCGCTCTCGATCTTCTGAGGTCGCCCTTTCTCTGCGGGCCGTCGAGAGTCATCTGGTCGCCTGTGTAAGCGTGAATTGTGCACATGATACCTGACTGGATTGCCGCATGCTTGTTAAGAGCGTCAGCCATCGGAGCCAAGCAGTTTGTTGTACATGAAGCAGCCGAAATGATTGTATCCTCCGCCTTAAGCGTGTCGTGGTTTACATTATAAACGATTGTCGGGAGATCGTTACCCGCCGGAGCTGAAATAACAACCTTCTTAGCGCCCGCATTGATGTGCGCCTGAGCCTTAGCCTTTGATGTGTAGAAGCCTGAACACTCGAGAACAACGTCAACGTCGAGCTCGCCCCACGGACAATTATTAGCGTCCGGGAACGCGTAAATCTTGATCTCCTTGCCGTCAACCGTGATTGAATCCTCGCCGGATGTAACCTTGTCGGCAAGAGCGTACTTACCCTGTGATGAATCATACTTCAAAAGATGAGCAAGCATCTTCGGGCTTGTAAGGTCGTTGATAGCAACTACCTCGTAGCCCTCCGCGCCGAACATCTGTCTGAATGCAAGACGTCCTATTCTGCCGAAGCCATTGATAGCAACTTTAACTGCCATTTTGTTTTCCTCCTAAAAAATATATATATTTTTTGATGTAATACATCTTAATCTATATTCTACATCATTTCCAAAAAAATTACAAGTCCTTTTGTGAAAATTCTGATATTTGCACAAAAAGACTTGTTAAATTCTGAACAATATTGAGAATATTTTGATTGTATAATACCGCGTCTACCGGCGGATAATGTCCGTCAAACCTTTTCCACGCCGAGATTTACTTTTTCACCGTTGATGTTCCATTCCTTAGTGGACGCGCAGTCCGAATCGAACATAACCTCGTCGGCGAGAACCTGACTTCTGATATATTCACAGTTGCGCGTAAATATACCGCTTATCTTCGCGTTGCCCGAAAGATATACGCGGATGTGGTCCATAACCTCAAACCCGCTGTCCTTTCTCATATTCTGAAGCTTTGACACAAGCTCTCTTACGAAGCCCTCCTCTATAAGCTCGTCATTGAGCTTTGTTTCGAGCACAACCGTAATCGAGCCGTCCCCGTCGGTTACATAGTCGTCCGACTTAACCGTTTCAATAAGAAGATCGTCTGTCGAGAGTTTCTCGGCGCTGCCGTCAACCTCAATGGTGAGCGCGCCCGTTTCGTTAATCTCCGCCATAGCCTTTGCTCCGTCAATATTGGCGAGTATTTCGCGAACCGCGTTGATATTTTTGCCGAACCTGCGTCCGAGCGTTCTGAGCTGCGGTTTGAAGCTGTACGAGGCGAATTGCGAAACATCATCGACAAACTCAACATTTTTTATATTGAGCTCCGTTTTTATAATATCCTTATAGAACTCCTTAAGATCCGTATCCGCTTTTACATAGATTGCGTTAAGCGGCTGGCGGCTCTTAATGCCCGACGCGTTTCTGCATGCGCGGCCGAGCACAACAATATCAAGAACCTCCGCCATGCTGTCCTCAAGTTCCTTGTCGATATACCTCTCGTCGGCATTCGGGAAGTCGCAAAGGTGTATGCTTTCCGGAGCGGACGCGTCTATTGACTTTACAAGATTTAGATATATGTCCTCGGTCATAAACGGAATCATGGGCGCCGCCGCCTTACACAGTGTTACGAGCGACGTGTACAGCGTCATATACGCGTTTATCTTATCCTGCGGCATACCCTTTGTCCAGAAGCGCTGACGCGAAAGGCGAACATACCAGTTTGACATATCATCAACAAGCTTGTCAAGAACCTTCGTCGTTTCCGTAATCCTGTAATTTTCAAGATTTGTGTCAACCTCTTTAACTGCCGAGTTGACGCGTGATAACATCCACTTATCCATCACCGAAAGCTTATCGTATTCCAGCTTATACCGCGTGGCGTCAAAGCTGTCGATATTGGCGTACAGCACGAAGAACGCGTATGTGTTCCAAAGCGTACCCATAAACTTTCTCTGCCCCTCTGTAACTGCCTTGTCATAAAATCTGTTCGGAAGCCACGGGGCCGAGTTTGAATAGAAATACCACCTCACCGCGTCCGCGCCGTGTGTTGCAAGCGCGTCAAACGGGTCTACGGCGTTACCCTTAGACTTTGACATCTTCTGTCCGTTTTCATCCTGAACCAGACCGAGAACGATTACGTTCTTATACGGAGCCTTGTTAAACAGAATGGTCGATTCCGCAAGGAGCGAATAGAACCATCCTCTTGTTTGGTCAACAGCCTCCGAGATAAAGTCCGCCGGGAAGTTTTCCTCGAATATATCCTTGTTCTCAAACGGATAGTGCCACTGCGCGAACGGCATTGCGCCCGAATCAAACCAGCAGTCTATAACCTCCGGTACTCTGCGCATTTCTCCGCCGCAGTCGGGACACTTGATTGTTACATTGTCAACGAACGGACGGTGAAGCTCTATATCATCCGGGCAGTTGTCTGACATCTCCTTAAGCTCCGCGATCGAGCCTACGACATGACGCTTGCCGCACGAACATTCCCATACGTTAAGCGGAGTTCCCCAATAACGGTTACGGCTTATGCCCCAATCCTGGATATTTTCAAGCCACGAGCCGAACCGCCCCTCGCCTATTGTTTTCGGTATCCAGTTTATCGTCCTGTTATTTCTTATCATATCATCCTTGACCGCCGTCATCTTGATGAACCATGTGTCGCGCGCGTAGTATATAAGCGGCGTGTCGCATCTCCAGCAGAACGGATAGCTGTGCTCAAACCTGGGCGCGTTAAAGAGAAGTCCTCTCTCGTCCAAATCCTGCAAAATAAGCTTGTCGGCGTCCTTGCAGAATGTGCCTGCCCACTTTGTCCCCTCCGTCAGACAGCCTTTGCCGTCAACAAGCTGTAGGAACGGAAGTCCGTACTTATTGCCGACCTTTGAGTCGTCCTCACCGAACGCCGGCGCGATATGGACGATACCCGTACCGTCCGTAAGCGTTACATAGTCGTCGCAGGTTACATAGTACGCGTCGGCCTTTATGCTGTCCTGTTCATAAAGCCCGACATATTTTTTTCTTTCAAGGTCGGTGCCGACGTACTTTCTGACGACCTCGACCTCCTCATCCTTAAAGTTGCTCTCAACAAGCGCCTCGGCAAGGATGAAATACTCGCCGTTAACCTTAATCTTCACATAGGTTTCAACCGGATTTACACAGAGCGCGACATTTGACGGAAGCGTCCACGGCGTTGTTGTCCATGCGAGAAAGTATGTGTTTTCCTCACCCACAACCGCAAACTTGGCTGTGGCAGAGCGTTCCTTAACGTCCTTATACCCCTGCGCGACCTCATGCGATGAAAGCGGCGTTCCACAGCGGGGGCAATACGGCACAATCTTGTGCCCTTTATAGAGAAGTCCTTTGTCCCAAATCTTTTTAAGCGCCCACCACTCCGACTCAATAAAATTATTGTCGTATGTGATATACGGGTCGTCCATGTCTGCCCAGAAGCCAACGGTTGACGAGAAGTCCTCCCACATACCCTTGTACTTCCAAACGCTCTCTTTACATTCCTTTATAAACGGCTCCAGGCCGTAACTCTCTATCTGGTCCTTGCCGTTTATGCCGAGCTTTTTCTCGACCTCAAGCTCGACGGGGAGTCCGTGCGTGTCCCAGCCCGCTTTTCTTATGATTTTCGCGCCCTTCATTGTGTGGTAACGCGGTATCATATCCTTAATTACTCTTGTCAGAACATGCCCGATATGCGGCTTGCCGTTCGCTGTCGGGGGTCCGTCATAGAATGTGTAAACAGGGCCATCGGCTCTTGTGTCAATACTCTTCTGGAATATTTTGTGTTCCTTCCAGAACTGCTCAATCCTCTTTTCGCGCTCAACGAAATTAAGATTTGCGTCAACCTTATTATAGGTACTCATTATGTTGTCCTCCTTAAACTTCATTCTGTAAAACAAAAACAGCCCTGTCCCGATTAAATCAAGACAAGGCGTTTAATTTGCTTTGTTATACCACTTGTTTAATCATGTGTACCACCATACACTGTCCCTTAACGCGGGCTACGGCGCGGCTTAATCGGTGATCCTTTCAGCCTTGCAGCTCGGAAGTGATATTCGGCGAATTCTACTAACGTCCGGGCTCGCACCATCCCCGGCTCGCTTCGCGTTTTCGGTATCCGCTTACTGTCTTCGTCAACACTTTTATTCAATTTCACATAGATTATATTACATTTTTACCCGGTTGTCAATAGTTTTATAGCCTAAAATTTCTGAACGAGTTAAATATCTGTAAATTTTCGTTTATCCCACAATGGCGCTTTGTCGCTCATGCGCCACATGCGATAGTGTATTTAACTATTGACTTTTTAAGTGGCCTCGGACCGACCCCGCGTGTTTATTTTAATAGTTTGTCAGGTTTATCCATTGGTAAGAGTTGTTCGTACAATGAATATTTATCCGCCTTGTCAATTTTTATATCCTTTACAATATATTTATTTTCATATACTTCATATATTACATCAACGCTATATCCATCTGTAGTAAGATGATGTGATTCTTCATAGTCAAGAGTTCGCCCTCTATATGGAGCTAAGTCTACCGGATAAAATCCGTACGGGTCAATTTTCTTAACATCATCCAGCGTAGAAGAACTTATCTTGATTTTATCAAATTCTTCTTTTTTTAAACTATCCTCTACATACCAATTTACGATCACTGTCTTTTCTAAATCCGATATATCTCCACCAAGCTTGAAAGCATCATCAGATTTTGTAAACAATGAATATAAAATTCCTCCTTCTGATGATTTCTGAATCGTATAATACTTCTGATCATTTATTTTCCTTATACATTCAATTTTACATTGCGAATTTATCTCGGTCATTTCAATATAATTGTACATCTTGTCAACATAATTCTCGAGTAAAAGTTCTTTAGGATATGTTGTTGTAATAAGATCATCAACAGAACTGGTATTATTGCTTCTATCCAGTATACAATCTTCTTGTTCTATTTCTGAACTATCTTCACTTGTTATCGAATATGCACTATTTGTTATAACTTGCTCATCTTCACCTAACACATCTGAGCTTTTCAAACATCCGCTAACACTCATAACTAATTCGACTAATAAAAGAATACAAACATTTCTTGAAAACATTTCTTAACCTCCATGATAACTATATATTTAGCATATATAATTTATTAGTCCGCACAAGGGGACGGTTCGAGACCACTTAAAAAGCCGATAAATCCCGAAAAATATTCAAAAAAACATGGTAATGCGGCTCAAAATATGGTATCCGCCCCTGCGTGTTATATACTACTATCCTCTTTGGTTGCCAAATCATACTTGCGCAGCTGCCGATTGTTTTCATCTGCGCCGTATGCATAGTAATATATGACATTGTCAAATACATCAAATGTATTAACCATCTGCGCAATCACGGTTGTTTCCGCGGTATTGAGGTCTACACTGTATAGCGCATGGTCCTTTAAAGCGGTAAAATACACGCAGTTGTTGTATATACGGAAAATCAACGCAATATGTCCTTCGGTTATATTTTCTATATCTCCCTTGCCATCGGCTTTGCATCGAAGTATCGGCGCAGCTTGGGCGTCGCCAAAGAAATATATATATCCATTGTATTCCAACACATTTCTTACGAATGCCGTATTGCCGTATACGGTGTTCTCCGCATTGAATTTCTTTATTTTCTCCTTTGGTACTATCTCCTCCGTTCGTTTCGATTGCATATCATAGCACAGTATACCGGTTGTATCGGTTTCGACATCCTCATCAAGCTTTGCATAATAAGCCTTATCTCCGCTTATGCTAAACGCGGTTATTCCTTTCTCAATCAACTCACTATTCTCTTCTCCGACTTTATAAATACCGTCATCGGCAAACAAATATAAATCATCGTTTTTAAATAGTTTAAATTCGTTGAATGTAATATCGCCATTAGAATAGCCGGTAGGAAAACGCAATTCGACAGTACCCTCTGTTTTTTTCTCCTTCGGGTTATCAGCATCAATACTGTATATACCTATCGGAGACATTAGTCCGTCGCCTACGGATTTACCGTAATATATCCTGCCATCAATACAGTACATATTGACAACGCCAATAATATCGTTGCCGTTGTCGCTTAAATGGTCAATAAGCTCTTTTTCGCCGCTTGACATGTCGTATTTATATAAATCTGCAACTCCGTAACTTGGCATATCGTAATAATACAAATTATTTCCGTATTTTACAACATAGCTGCCCATGCCCAGCGCGCGATCTTCTTCCTGCTCCGCCAAAGGCTCACATGATACCAAAAACAGGCATATTGCCGTAACAAATACACTTAAAACAGTATTTCTAAAACATTTCACTTTCATATAATTCAAACTCCATTCTGTTACAATATATTTGTGGGTAAAATATATCAACCAGATATACTTTACTCCATCTCAATGTTTAAGCTATAATAAGAGTGTAATTGGTATGACGTCTCCTTTCTTGGACTAACCACGTCCGTCGCTTAGACTGTCAGCCATCCTCTTATTGTAGCGTTCGTTTATAGCTGGTTGAACCTCGCGTTCGTGTCACCAAACAGATTGAATAGACAATGAGTAAAGATGGTTCTACCTAATTACATATCTATTTTCACGGAGGTGTTTCTTTTGAACTCTATTGGTATTGATGTTTCCAAAGGTAAAAGTATGGTCGCAGTTCTGCGTCCTTTGGGTGAAATAGTAAGAGCTCCTTTTGAGGTTAACCATACCGTCAAGGGACTTGCTGCCCTTGTTATGGATCTGAAGTCCCTTGATGGTGATTCCAAAGTCTTTATGGAGTGCACCGGTTCTTATCATTTGCCCATTGCCAATGCTCTCTCTAAAGCTGGCTTTAAAGTTCATACTATTAATGCTATGCTTATTAAAAACTTTGGCAATAACTCCATCCGCAAGGTTAAAACAGATAAAGCTGATTCTTTGAAAATAGCCAATTATGGGTTGACCTATTGGCATGAAGTTACTCAATATTCAATTGATGACGATATTCGCATCAAATTGAAGTCTTTTAATCGCCAGTATTCTAAATACATAAAGCTTCGAACTGCTATGTGCAATAACTTTACATCTCTTATTGACCTTACTTTTCCCGGTATTAATACTCTGTTCTCTTCTCCTGAACGTAAATCGGACGGTCATAAGAAATGGATTGATTTTTCACTGCGTTTCTGGCACTGCGAATGTGTTTCTTCTATGTCTTTAAATGCTTTTTCTTCAAGTTATCAGACATGGTGTAAAACTCATAAATACAACTTCAGCAACGCTAAAGTTGCAGAAATTCACGAGTTCGCACGTCAATGTTGCCCTGTTATTCCTAAGGATGAGGAAACAAGATTTCTCATTACCCATGCTGCCAAAGAACTTAACGCATTGACCGAGACTACAAACAGTATCGCTTCAAAAGCTCTGGCACTTGCAATTCAGCTTCCTGAGTACCCTATCGTTGCTCAGATGTATGGTGTAGGCGATATTACTTCATTTCAGCTCATAGCTGAAATCGGTAATATATATCGCTTCCCTAAGAAAAGCTCTCTCGTAAGCTACGCAGGACTTGATACAGAGCCTAAGGATTCCGGCATTATCGTTCGTAAGAGCAACGAAATTACGAAGAAAGGTTCTCCATATTTGAGAAGTACACTTTTTCTTGTAATGTCTAATATTCTTATGCTTGCTCCGGCTGATGAACCGATATATCAATTTTTAGACCGCAAGCGTACAGAAGGCAAACACTATTACACTTACCTGTGTGCAGGTGCCGCTAAGTTTCTACGTATCTATTATGCTCGTGTAAAGGAGTACTTAGATAAGCAGTCGGGATAAGCTTTACATATTTTAAATGTGAGCAGATGAAAAAATTTTTTATTGCATCTGCCTTGTTTGCCATGCCCTAATCTATCTATGGAGAAATTTTTAATTTCTTTCAATTTAGGGCTTGACTTTTTTTAACTGGTCTAACTGTAATTACTTATTTTTTACTTTGCATAGTACAACATCTCCGTCCCCTCGTGTCCTCCCATAATCGTTATATATCTGCTCAACTCTTAAACTTATATCCCTCCGGAACATATCGCCGCTCCTTTTATTTAAGTATACTTTATATCATTATACTCCAAAATATGTATTTTTGCAATATAAACTTAAAGCTACCGATGCATTAGCGTAAACGAACTTTCAGAAAGCTGTTCACGATTTGGCAGCTTAGTCAAAAAGTATTAAAATTTGCGCTTGCCTTCTTGACTACAATATTTGACTGTGTTAGAATATATGTATCAACATTCGGAGGATGTCACAATGCCTTTCGTAACAGAACGATTTCTGCCTTCTTGCGATACGGGATTATCAAAAGAACAGGTTGAACAGAGAAAAAAAGAAAATGCGGTTAATGTAATAACCGATAACAATTCAATAACAATACGCGGAATAATATACAGAAATGTATTCACATATTTCAATCTGATTTTCGCGGGGCTTGCAGGCCTGCTTATTTTGGTGAAATCATACCGCGGGCTGACATTTATGCCCATTATAATTATAAACACGCTTATAGGCATAGTCCAGCAGATACGCTCAAAAATCACGCTGGACAAGCTTAATATGCTGAACGCTCCGCATGCGGTGCTGGTTCGCGGCGGTAATACTCTCGAAGCGGACGTTACGTCGGCCGTACTCGACGACGTTGTTATATTTTCACCGGGAAATCAGATTTACGCGGACGCGATTATAATGCGCGGCGAGGTGACCGTAAACGAATCGCTGCTTACCGGCGAGGCGGATGAAATATTAAAAAAAACCGGCGATAGGCTCCTGTCCGGAAGCTTTATCGTCTCCGGCAGCTGCCGCGCGAGACTTGACGCCGTGGGCGATGAGTCGTATATCGCAAAGCTTTCCGCGCAGGCAAAGCAAAACGACACGCGCGAACATTCAAAGCTTATGGCGTCATTAAATTTGCTTATAAAGATTGCAGGAATTGTTATAGTGCCCATAGGCGCGGTAATGTTCTGTCAGCAATATTTTATTCAGCACCTTGACGCGGGGCGCAGCGTTATGTCAATGGTCGCGGCGCTTTTGGGCATGATACCGGAGGGGCTCTATCTGCTTACAAGCGTCGCGCTTGCGCTTAGCGTTATGCGGCTTGGGCGGCGCAGGGTTCTTGTTCATGATATGGCGTGCGTTGAAACTCTTGCAAGAGTTAATGTCCTCTGCGTAGACAAAACCGGAACCATTACGGACAATACAATGGAAGTAATACGGCATGAGCAGCTAACGGATGATACTCCGCCGCTTAATCCGTTAATAAGCAGCTTCGCGGCGGCAATGGCGGACGATAATCTGACAATTCACGCGATAAAAAAGGCGTTTAACCGTCCTGGCGGTTACAGAGCGTCATCTGTCGTGTCGTTCTCATCTGTCAATAAATATTCCGCCGCCGTGCTCGGCGGCACACCTTATATTCTGGGCGCGCCGGAGTTCGTGCTGCGGGATAAATACGGCGACTACAAGGATAAAATAGAGGGTTATTTCGCGCAGGGGTTCCGCGTGGTGGTTTTCGCAAGAAGCGACAGCGCC
>CANRAG010000087.1 GCA_947628515.1 uncultured Clostridia bacterium
CTTCCGGCGAAGATAAAGCCTCTGCCCTTGCACAGCGCCACAATTTTGTCCATTGTCTTTTCAGTATTGTTCATTATTATGACTATTAACTCCTTTCACAAAACCAAGTTTGAAAGAAAATCGTTCAGATCGTGCGCCCGCGCGAACGAGACTATACATAGGTATGCGAGTGAGTACCCGGCAAGACAGCCGGGCGAGGCGAAGCCTCGGTTTTGCGGAGCAAAACTACTTGAAAAACGCGGACGTGCGAAATGGGCGATTTTATTCAAACTTTAACACCTCGTATTTCCAAAACATTCACAGTATATTCTATAATATGGGAAATGATTTGTCAAGTACAAATTTGCCTTAAATCACGGGAAATTTATAATGCCGTTAACAATTCAAAAGCCATGGTAATTTAGCTGTAATATATTGATTTTTCGGCGGCGCACAAACGGCGGTGGACGTAAAGGTAATAAACAGCGGACGCAAGGGCGATATAATATATCAATACATAGGTATATAACGAGCAATACAAGAAATACGGCAGAAATGATTTATTTGAAACATTTAGGAACATGGGCGCGGATGAAGCTTTGCTAAAAAAGGTGCAGGCGGTATACGCAAGCAAGGGTTAATACCATACCGCGGTACGGCATAGGTCGCCGTGCCGCGGTATTTATTTCCGCCGCAGTATTAGCACATCAACTACAGACCGATAAAACAATAATTTAGGCTTCACTTTCAAAGTCTCATGGGGACATCTGCATTGACGGCAGTGTCTTTTTATTTTTGATATTATATAGCTTTGACTTTTTCCTAAACAGAGACTCATATTTTTCGCCGTATATATTATAGTTTCATAGCTTTTGGATACGGCTTTGTCTCATTGGTTCTGCCGAGTATATAATCAGTGGATGTTCTATAGAAATCGGCAAGCGCTATAAGATAGTCCAACGGAATATTCTGAACGCCTCTCTCATATCTTGAATATACCGTCTGCTGTATCCCAAGCATCTTAGCAATGTCACTCTGTTTTAGGTCTTTATCCTCTCTCAAATCTTTCAATCTTTGAAATTTCATAACAGCCCGCCTATCATAGTACTTATTTGTACTATTGACAATAACACAAAAATATATTAACATGTTATGTGTAGTACATATAAGTACTACCAAACTGATAATATGACGTTTTAGTTATGGATGATTACTTAAATATTTATACGGTAAGCTTTTTATTTTAATGAGAGGAAATATTTAATCATCGTTGTGATAAGTTCCTGCTCTGTGTCATTTAAACCGCTTATGTCCAAAACCTTTCTGTCATCTATTCCGAGCAGATAATCTACCGGCACATTAAAATATTTTGAAAGCAATATTAGTGACTGCGCATTTGGGTAGCTTATTCCCATTTCCCATGCGTTCACAGTTGCGCGCGTAATGTCAAGAGCTTTAGATAGCGCATTCTGACTGATATTATCTCTCTTACGCAGAGCTGCTAATCTTTCGGACAGCTTATAAATCATGAGAATCACACTCCAACCATAAGAATTCATATGTCAATTATACTATACGATCTTTGAAGTAAAATTATCATTAGTTGCATATAAATATTGACATAAGAAAATAAAACTGCTATAATTAAAAAAACATAAGCGTAGGTTATCGTTTATGACAAATTCTATAAGGGTGGATTAACTTTGTGGCGCATAGATTTACGATTAGTTTACAAACACACAGAGCTTATCCATTCATTATGTGTCAGAATGCAATATTGTTATCTTGCGTATAGATATAGTTAGATTATAAATTGTTTTAAATAGATATTCCTTTATCAAAATAGGGGGGGGTGTAACATGGACGATTACTTAAATATTTACACGGTAAGCTTTTTCGGGCACAGGTATATAGACAATGCGGCCGCAATAGAGGATGAGCTTGAAAAGATTATTGAAAATCTGCTCAGGACCAAAGAATATGTTGAATTTCTTATCGGGCGGAACGGGGACTTTGACAGGATTGCCGCTTCCGCCGTGCGAAGAGTGACGAAACGTTTGGGATATGACGACTGTGCGCTTATTTTAGTTCTGCCGTATCCCACGGCGGAATACACTAAAAATACGGAATATTTTCATCAATTCTATGACGACGTTGAAATATGCCCCGACTCGTCGCGCGGTCACTATAAAGCCGCCATAGGCATCAGAAATAAGAGCATGGCGGATCGCTCCGATACCGTAATATGTTATATCACCCATGACGGCGGCGCGTATAACGCCGTAGAATACGCGAAAAAAATATTCAAACCTGTGATAAATATCGCCGACCTGCTGTAACCCGCGGGAAACGGCGTATATAAATCGATATACGGCCTCGGCGTCGGCATTATTTATTCCCGTCGTGCCTGTGCTTAAACGCATCCGGAGTCATGCCGACGTATTTTATAAACGAGCGGTAGAACGTGGAATAATCGCCGAAACCGCATTGTGTGAAAATATTCATCGCTTTTTGACCTTCCATTATCAGATTCTTGGCCGCGGTAACGCGGCGCAGCGTCAGATATGATTTTATTGTCATTCCCGTTTCTTTTTTAAACATTTTCCGTGCCGCCGTTTCAGACATTGCCATAACGGATGCAATTGTTCCGGCGTTTATATCCTCCGTATAATGCAAATCGATATAACTATAAATCGTTCTCGCTTTTGAGTCGGCCTCGCGTTCAACGTATTTCGGGGCGTCCTCAGAAAGCATCAGATGCATCTTTGCGGCAAAGAGCATTACATTTGCAAAAACAATCAAATCCGTTTCGGCCACGGGCTTTTCACATGCCGAACGTACATCGTCAAAAATTTTGTCAAATCCGTATTTTACCGCTTTATCCTGCGGAATATGATTAAATTCTCCGGGATTACGCGAATTTAGCATATCCGCAATAACCGGACAGCGTTCGATAAAGCCGGGATAAATATGCAGAAATTCGCGCTGATACGCGCTTTCCTCCGGAAAGCTGAAGGAATGCAGCTCGTCCGGCGACGTGATTACAATGTCGCCGTCTGATATTCGATACTCACGCCCCTCGACGGTATAAATGAGACTGCCGTGTATTACATGAATAATCTCATAGCATTTATGCAGATGTGAATCAAAGCTGTAGCTTTTTGATGTGTTGAAGCTGTACATATAGCCGTCGTAGTCATTTCCGGGAATATGTGTCCCGTGACGCAAAACCTTTATTTCCATGAAATCCGCCTCCCGTTATTTAAATCGGAGCAAGCCCTGCCTTGCTTGCAACGGGCAGAGCTTGCCAACGATCGCAACCTGCACAGCAGAGCGTTAGCTCCTCAGAACTTCGGTGGGAGATTATAACCCCCACCGAAGTTCTGAAATGAACCCCGCCGCCTTAGATGCGGGGACATCTGTGCTTAGATTATAGTATCATACAACGCCCGAAAATGCAAACTAATTTTTCGAAAGTGCAATTCCAAAAACGGTACAGATCTTGTATAATAATCATAATGGATACGGACGGAGAAAACGGATAATTTCAAAAAGGAGCGGAGATTATGAAAAAATTTGCAAAAAAGATTACTTCTGCGGTTATAGCGGCGGTTATGTCAATATCGGCTTCGGCGGCGTTCGCGGGCGAGACAGGCGATACGGAAGCGGCGGAATACAGCCGGTCCGGGGATTACGCCATGACGCCCGCCGCCGAACCGTATACGTGCGATTTTACAAAGCTTGTCAAAAACAGCGAGCAGACGGAGTACGGCACGGCGGATGATAAGAATATAATCATTGATGAATACACGGCGGCTGATTTATCATACGCGGGAACGTATGTGACAGCCGACGGGAAGGTGTATATAAAGAGCGATACGATATGTAACGGCAACGGCAAATACGCTAAAGGCTCGCATATCTCGTTTACCGCTCCGTCGGACGGAAAGCTTGTCGTTACGGGCGCGGACATAGGCTGGTTCGAGGGAGAGACTTATAAATCCTATGCCGCAAACATAGAAACAGAGGCCACGGAAGGCGTTACGTATCATTTCGGATACCGAAAAGACACAACGCATATAGACTCTATTTCTTTCACCGCGACAGCGGCTCCGTCAATTACGGACGGATACGAGGCCGTAACGGACGGAGCCCTGCCTTATCTTATATCAACCCCGAAGCGGGAGGGGGAGTATCCGCTCGTTATTTATCTGCACAGCGCGAAAAGAAACGGAACGGATAACGTGTCACAGTTAAAAGACGCGCAGTATATATTTAATATATTAAAGGATAGGAGCGTTCTCGCGGCGCCGCAGACCTCCGGCGAATGGGACGCTGACACGATAAACGAGTTTGTCGGCGAGCTTAAAGAGAAATATTCCGCAGCAAGCGTCGTAATTGTCGGACAGGACGAGGGCGCGGACGCGGCCTACGCGGTGACGGCGGCGGACAAAATAATCACGATAGGCGGCACCGAAAATACAGTCCCGAACGTAACGTCGGCCAGGGTGTGGGCGTTCTCAAATAACAACGACGCGAATATTACGGCTATAAGAGGCGCGGTACGCGCGATGCAGTCCGACGGCGCGGATATTCTATATACCGAGTTCCCGTATGCGACAGACGGCGCGGCGGCGGAGCAGGCCGCGAATACGGCGGGACTTTCCGACTGGATTTTAAATGATACCGAACATCCAAAAACGGTTGACCTCGCGCTTTTTTCGGGACAGTCGAACATGGCCGGACGCGGCGAATACGCGGAAGCAGCTCCCGTTATGCCGTATCACGGTTTCGAGTATCATCCCGTAACGGAGCCGGGCGTTTTGTCGACCGTTTCCGAGCCGTTCGGAAAATATGAAAACAATACTGCCGTAAACGATAACAGCGGCCAGGGCGAAGACCGCAGAAGCGGCGACATGGTATCGGCATTTATCGAAAGCTATTACGAAACCGCCGGCGTTCCCCTGGTCGGAGTGCAGTGCTCGCGCGGCGGCACGG
Organism: uncultured Clostridia bacterium; assembly: GCA_947628515.1. Taxonomy (GTDB): domain Bacteria; phylum Bacillota; class Clostridia; order UBA1381; family UBA1381; genus Ornithomonoglobus. The sequence continues at coordinate 4,978 of CANRAG010000087.1, forward strand.
AGTCAAAATGGTGGTATCAGACAACGGACACGGCAAATAATTTAACGCCGAAGGCCGAGGCGGTAAACCGCTGCAAGGAAGCGGAGGAATATCTTAAGGCGGCCGGATATACCGTGGGCAAAAAATTCATGGTATGGTGTCAGGGCTGTTCCGACGCGGACAACAACAGAGGCGCGGAGACATGGAAAAACAACACCGTGAAGCTGTTTAATGATATCAAAGCCGAAACGGGCATAACCGACCTGATGATAGTGAGGATCGGTCATTGTAAGACAAGCAAAGCCGCGGCTATAGATACGGAAAAAGATCCGAGATATAAAGAAATCAATCTCGCGGGTAAGGTTCTGGCGGATGAAAATGACGATATAACGGCGGTAGCATCGCTCTATACCGACGAGTACGCGGCTCTTATGCGCGATCAGTACCACTATCATCAGCCCGCGTATAATTCGGTCGGCAAAATCGCGGGGAATAATACTGCGTATACTCTTTACGGCAAAGGCGAATGGACGAAATATCCCGAACCGGACGAGGCTGCGGAGACGGAAGCGCCGGCTACCCAGAAGCCGGTGGGAAAGGAGTTTGAGATTGCGTCCTCGGAAACGTCGATTGACGTATCGGGAATGAAGAATTACGGAACGGACACCTACCGCGTGTATAGGAGCGACGGAAGCTTTGAAACGGTCACGGCTGCCAATGGCAGGGTTGCTAACACCTCCGGCGGAGAAGTGACGGTTGTGCCGGAATACAAGTTTGAATTTACCAATCAGTCAAATCCTACAGATGAAAATATAAAGGGCTATGTTAAGGTCGGTCAAAACTCTTACACAGCGGAAAAGGGCTATGGACTGAGAAATTCCGACTATCATATAAATCAGAACGGATGCCTTGCAAAAAAGGACGACAACAACCCTGTAAAAATCGATTTGGCAGATGGCTTCTATGATATAACGCTCTATCGGCTGGGCGGCGGACGCGCGGATATTTACGCGAACGGAAGGCTCATAGCGAATAACACCACCTCGAACACTTCCCAAAACAGGGGCGGGGCGGCGGCGCTTATGGAAATTCCGGCGGTGAAGCTCGCGGACGGAACGACCGATATAACATTCGGCAATACGAGTGGGAACGATGAGAGAATAGCGTCGATAAAAATCGCGCGCGTACCGGATAAGTACAGAAAGCCGGTTATATGGATCGCGGGTGACAGCGAAGCGGCGAATTACTATCCGATTGACAAGGACGGCGATGATTTAAACAGCGACAAGATTATGATTACCGGCTTCGGACAGCAGCTCGGCAAACTGATGTCGGATAAATACGCGGTTTCAAACTACGGACAGCCGAGCGCGACGGTGAAAACATGGTATGATGAGTGCTTTGAATCGGTCAACGAGCTTATGCAAAAAGGCGATACGATTCTGATCGACTTCGGAATAAACGAGGTAGCAAGCTCGTCAAACAAGCTGACAATAGAGCAGATGAAGGAGCATATCACAACAATCGTAAACGCGGCGAAGGCGAAGGGTGTGACTCCTATTCTTATAAGCCCCGTATATAACGGAAAATACCAAAGCAAGGCGTACTTCACCTACAACGCGTCAACTAAAACAAACGCTATGACCGATTTTGCCGACGGGCTTGGCATAAAGTGTATAGACCTTAACAGATGGACGCAGGCTTATTCTAACGCCGCGATTGCGGAAACGGGTGACAGCTTATGGCTTATAAATAATTATCATGTGAAAGACAATCTGCATTTAACCCAGCACAGCGCGGTCCTCGCGGCGTCGTTTATTGCCGCAGAAATAGAAGGAATGGGTTACGAAACGACCGATTTCGCTGATATATACACAGATATTTCCTCAATAGGCGAGGAAAATACGCGCGGCGAGGAAACAGAAAACAAGCGCGTGTATTCCGTCGCTGCCGCGAAGGAGTTTATGAAGGACGGGACGATAACGAGGCCGTCCGCGGAACCTGCGGATACGCCCAAACCGTCGGAGGCTCCGGAGTATCCGGTAACAGTTTCGTACGATGCGGCGGCAAAGGAATTAACGCTTACAGCTTCAGACGGCATAACAAGAGCCGCGGTTATTAAAGCGTCATATGATGGTGATAAGATGAACGATATAAAGATTTATCCGGATGCGGAATTTTCAAATGGTACGGCGACGATTGAAAATATAGAAATAAACGGGAACGATAAGATTTTCATATGGAATTCGACAGCGGATATGGAGCCGCTCTCACCGGTTTTTACGCCGGCGGGCGCGCCTGAAATAACGCAAAATCCGACAATAAAACCAATGGAAAAGCCTACTCCCGCTCCCGACGCAAATCCGAAGGAATACATATATAAGCAGGATTTTGAAGGCGCGGACGCGCAAAACGGCTGGACGTCTCCCGCCGGAACGCTTGCCGTAAAAACCGATTTGGCAAGCGGAACAGGCAAATATATGACCGTGGTTTCCGGCAAAAGCGGAACGTGCCGCAGCGGATATACGGAGCTTACGAACGCCGTAAATCAGAATTTCGTTTTCGAGTGCGATTATAAGTCCACATCGGATATAAACGTATCGGATTTGGAGCTTCTTGAAAATAAATCTTCGGTTTACGCCAATCACGGCAGATATTCAAATGCAAAATACGCGTTCACCATGGCGCGTCCGACGGGTTCAAATCTGTATGTGATAAACAACGGCGCGGACGACAGCGGCCTTAAGCTTGAAAGCTATGCCGATCCGGTGTTTACATCAAAGGAGATAAGCGGCAATCCGTGGCTGCATATAAAGGTTGTCGGCAATATGGAAAGCCGCACGGCAATCGCGTACATAACCTCGCTTGACGGGAATACGGAGTATTACCACGGCATGACCGATATGTCACCTGATATAACGAGCTGGAAATGCATACATCTTCTCTCTCCGTCGACCGGCGCGGACACATGCATTGACAATATTGAAATTTATAAGGCGCGCACGTCTGATTTGGCGCCGGTGTACCATAAGGTAAAAATCACCTGCAAAGCGTATAGCTTTGAGCAATACGTTCTCGACGGCGAAAGCGTCCGAAACATTCCGGACATATCAAGCTACGGAACGGGATTTGACGGTTGGGAGATGGGCGGCGCGCTCTACACAAGCGCCGAGCTTGCGAACGCGCCGATAACGGCTGACTGCGATATAGTCGGCCGTATAAGCGCGGACTATATCGAGGCTATGGAGTGCGTTGATTTTAACGCTTTCCCAGCCGGCAACGAGATAGTTATGGGCGCGGACGAGAACACATACGGCTCCAACCCCATTTCGCTGACAATCACCGGCGAGCAGGGCACGAGCCTTGTGACAAGCCCCGACAGCCGCGTCACGGATTTTAACGTTGAATGGGAATTCGACGGCTTCCGCACTCTCGACGGCCGCCCGACGGGCGAGACAGAGAGCTATTGCGAAAATTACGGCGCGGTCGAAACGACCGCGCCGCATAATACAGCGGTTGATTTTAAAATGAAGAAAACAGCCGGAAATTATTATGGCAGAGTTACCGCAAGGGTTACGTATAACGGCAGAGAACTTAGCGTATCGCGTCCGCTTCTGATTTTGGGAACAAAGAGCAATGAATATATGCTGCCCAAACCCGGATATACGGCCGATTACAACAAATACGAGGATACGCTTACAGGATACGGAGCGGAGCAGAATGATCCGCTCCTCGGCGGATGGGAAAGCTACGGCTCGGATGGCACGCACGTGGAGCTTAAGTCGGATTTAACGGGCAAGTATTTGTCCGTCTCGCGCGCGGCAAGCGGGAACTCGTCGGCGGTGTATAACATAATCGGAGACATAGCTTCGCAGACCGTTTTTGAACAGGACGTGCGATTCGGTATGGACGGAAGTATTTCATATGTGAACGGCAAGTCCATGACGGAACCGACGTCGACCGCGTTCACCTTTGAAAAGAATGGCTCCGCAATGAGATTTAACGGCACGGCGATAAGCGGCATGACGGCCGTTGCGGATAAGTGGTATCATATCGTAATCCACGCTGACCCCACATCGAAAAAGTGTTTTGCAAGGGTTTATGAAAAAGCGGCGGATTACAGCGCGGCGCAGCCGATAGGCAAAACATGCATTGTCGATTTTCAGGCATATACATCAGGCGCGGCTTACAGAATAAGTCCGGCGAAAACGGCGGGCAAATCAATTGATATAAACAATGTAAAAATTTACGCGGCGGAAATCGATGAAAGCACAGCGACTGTAATGGCGGAGGACACGGCTTCGATCCCGTCAAATCTTACGCTTACCGCATCGGCGAGAACCACGGACGGCGCGGACGCGATAGGAAGGTTCGAATGGACAATAGACGACGATTTTGCGGACGGCGTTTCTATAGCAAGCACCGGCGACAATTCGGCGGCGCTTACAATTACGGATGCTGCCACGGCGGGTAATATAACCGTAAGAGCGGTAATCGGCAAAAAGGCGGTAACTAAAACAATAACGCTGACCGGCAGAGCGGGCATAAGCTTTAGCGAAGCCCCGTTGGGAATACGTCTCGGAGGGGGCGAGTACACATATAAAGCGGTTGTGATGAATTCCGACGCGAGCGTAAACAGCGGCGCGGCGGTAACATATTCGCTCGTAAACCCGCGCGGTGAAGCGGCGGAGGTAAGCGGCGTAAGCATTGACGCGAAAAGCGGAAAACTCAAAATCGGCACAAACGTCACTCCGCAGACAATATATATTAAAGCTGCGAGCGGCGGCATGACCAAGCTTGCGAAAACCGTACTTTACAAACTCCAATTCAGCTTCGGCGCCAATACGGCCGCAAACGGCTTTACGCCTGTTCCGGCAGATACGGCATACAGCAGCTCTCTCGGCTTCGGCGTCGAGGGCGGCAGGGAAAGCGCGGACGGTCTTACGGACGGCACGTTTAAATTAAAGCTGGAAAAGGGTAAGGTTTACGAGGTTAAGGCCACATACAGCGGCGCGATTACATGTGAAAGGATTGACTCCGGTTTTACGGGCTTTACCAGAACGAATGAATTAACCGGTACGGACACATACCGGACCGCAATATTCGGTGACGATATAATGGATATAGAGATAAGCGGAACGCTCAAATCAATAGAGGTAACGCCGGTCGCAAAGACACAAACATCAAAGCCGGACTGGTGGACCATAGGCGATTCGACCGTACAGCAGAACGGCTCGTGGGCGTACACGATAACGGGCGGAGCGGACAAAACGTCGTCATTATCGAAGTATCCCGAGCTTGCGGCGGTAATAGGCACATTCCATAACAGCGGTCGAGCGGGCAGACAGCATATGAGCTACTATAACGAGGGGCTGCTGAACGCGGTTCTGTGCGGAATTAATCCCGGGGACGTCGTTTCGATAAGCGGAATGGGCACGAACGATTCATCAAGCACGCAGGCGCAGTTTAAGGCATACGATAAAATGTATATCGACGCGATATCAGATATGGGCGGATATGTAATTTTGGGCTCGTATACTCCTTCCGGCAACTACGGAGCGACAGAGG
>CANRAG010000088.1 GCA_947628515.1 uncultured Clostridia bacterium
GCGCCGCAGCCGAAATATATCGAGCTTGCCGGTGACGCGAGCCTGGAGCATATTAAAGACGGCGCGGAGCACGAAACGGGCTGTGACACCTTTGAAGTGTACAGAACCGTCGCGAACACCAACGGCGAATGTCTTTCAGAAGATAACGATACAATAGGTATAGGCACATATTTAACGGATAAGTGGCAGGTTGTCGCAAGCATCATGGCAAACAGCAGCTATGACAGCAATTATACGGATATTGTGGCAACCGACTCCGAAGGTCTGAGCACGCTCGTTCCCGAAGATATGCCGGATGATGAGGCAGCGGCTGACAGCTCACAGGCACCTGTCGCCGCCGCAATAGAGGCAGCGACCGACACGGAAACCGATATTGTTCCGATAGAGGACGAAGCCGCGCAGACAGCCGACGGCGCGGAACAGACAGCGGAAACGGCGGAGACCAATACCGAAGCTGATACCGCCGACACAACCACGGACGCGGCAGCAGCGGATAATGTGTCTCAGGTTCTATCCCCCGCGCCCGATTCCGTAATCACATCCGGCGAGGATATGGCAATCGAGCTTGCAGACAGCACAATAGAGGAATATTACGTTAAAATCTATTCGATAGAGGATGACGAGTTCATAGTTAACAGCTATGTAAAGCCTGAAAACGGCAAGCTCATATTTGAAAGCTCGCTCTTCACAGCCGGAAAGGATTATACGGTTTCAGTCAGCGCGGTTACGGAAACGGACGCCGCGGCGGCGGAGGAATTTACCGTAACCTACGGCGAGACTCCGGATGACGCTATTGTAATTTCCGGTCCGGAAAACGAAGCCGTAATTGACGATGATTATATAAATCTCACATGGAGCAGCGCTCTGTATCATGATTTTATAATAGACGTATACGACGGAGACGGACAGCTGCTGATGTCGCAGAATGTTTCCGACAGCTTCTATGCAAAGCTTAAAAACGTGCAGCCGGGAAGCTACAATATACATATAAGCGCGTTAAGAAGGGGCACGGAGGATATTATAAAATCCGAGAAGGAGCTTAATGTCACTGTCAAGCTGCCCGACCCGATTATCACCGAGTACATACTTGAGGACGGGGAAATGTTCTATCCCGTCTACGAGGACGAGGAAATGGGGCTTGTGTACTTCTATGACGAGGAGCTTGTGGATATCGACGTCACGGCGGACAACGGAAAGACCTCCACGGTTCGGAAAAAGAAGATTACTGAAAAACAGGTTAAGGCTACCGACTATTACCGAACTCTTGCGAACGCTCAACAGCGCGTTGAGTGCTTCATAGGCTCAAACACATTGCAGCTCGCAACGGACGATAACGGTATCAGTACATATGTTTACAGCGGTCAGCTCACGCTTGACACAAACGAGGCCGGAAGCGCTATCGTTGCGGAGGCTGTTAAGTATCTGTCCGTTCCGTATCTGTGGGGCGGCACAACGCCGTCAGGCTTTGATTGTTCGGGCTTCGCGCAGTATGTTTACAGAAATGTGGGAATAAACATAAACCGCACATCGCAGGCGCAGTATCTACAGGGTACGCCAGTATCACGGGAGAATCTACAGCCGGGAGACCTTGTATTTTTCCAGAAGGGCGGAGACGTCCACCATGTCGGAATATACGTGGGCGACGGTATGATGATTCACGCGCCGTATACAGGTTCCTATGTGCAATTCCAGTCAATAGATACATCATACTATAAGCTGCAATTCTGCGGCGGCAGACGTATATACGCGGAGGATTGATTAATGGCGGAAAAAACGGTTAGAGCAACAGCGGACTCTTTAATAAGACGAAAGGCAATGACGGTTATACTGATATTCACACTGCTTACGCTTTTCAGTATAACTATGGCCATATACGACATATCGACGGGAGCTATTCTCTACGGCGCATTGTTCGGCGTCGCGGCTTTGATTTTTGTGGTTCTGATACTGCTTAAAATCAATTCGGTATTCGGAACATACATAGCGGTAAAGAACGATAAGCTGTATATAAAAAGCTGGGTGAACGACTTCCTTCCCTATGAGGCGGACGGAGGATTTTTATCGGATTTAAAGCCGTCAAAAACAAAGCTCACGGAAATCCCTGTCGAGGACATTACAAACGTGTTTGTCGGAACCAAGGACTTTATAAAAAGGAACGCGACCATAGCGGGCAAAAAGCTTGCAAGGACGCTCTATCCTTACGAGCATTCCTCCAAAAAGTCCAGAAAACGCCTTATATCCGCAATAGATTTGTTCTATGTGGAAACCGTTGACGACGAATGTTCGTTTATGTGCGTGCACGGCTACAACGCAAAGGCGGTTGTTGATGTGATAGGCACGCTGTATCGGCTCAATCCGGATATATATGTAAAGGTAAACAGCCGCGAATACAAAAAGTATATCCGCGAGCTTCAGACCGAGACGAACTGAACAGAAGTAGTACGAACCATGACGGGATAACCGTTGTGGTTCGTTTTTTTGTATTGCCTTATCCGCGAACATGTGGTATAATGTTCTTAACAAAAATCTATAAAGGAGCTGAGGACTGATATGAAAAAAAATCTCGTTGCCGCGCTTACAGCCGCGGCGCTTACGGTATCCGGCTTTAACGCGGTAAGCGTGTCGGCAAAGAATACTGTATACACGTTTAAGGGAAACAATGTCGTAACCGACGGCTCGCCCTCGGATTATACGGACGTGAAGCTTACCGACGATATAACCCTTACAACCTCCGGCGATTTAAACCGCAAATACGCGGCGGTTACAACGCTCGAAAACAACAAAAACGCGGGAACATTCCCCATATACGACACGTTTAAGGCAAACGGGTCATATATATACCTCGCGTGCGCAAACGTAAACGACAATTCAATATTTACATTGAATATGCCCGAAATCCCGGCGGGCAGCAAAGTCACGCTCACCTACGCTAAGCCGACGGTAACAAATAACGGCTCGACGATACGAAACGCGAACGACCCGTACGCGTATCTTAAAATTGCCGACCGCTATGTTACAATAAACGGCGACGAGTTCGATACATGGCTCACAAAATCCGTAGTAACGGGCGAGGCGGCAAATACGATTGAGTTTCGCTGTGACAAGTGGGGCGCGATTGCCATAAGCAAAATCGAGATTGCCGACGGCGACGGAAAACCGCTGCATGATCTGACGGTAAACTCCACGCAATATGCCAATATGAAGGTGAACGGTATAAAGTTTTTCGCCGACGGCAGCGGCACGCTGACAATCCCGTCGCTTCCCGAAGGGGAAAAGGTGAGCGTCACGGCATACAAGGACGGCTATGCCGACGCGGAGAAGGAAGTAACGGTCGGAGCGGACGATTTGTCGGTCGATATGCCGCTCGAATGTCTGACGGACGCGGTATATTATGAATCGGATTTCGGCAGCAGCTCCGGCAGCCTGGCGCTTGACGGTGATTTCTCAATCGGTGAAATCAGCGCGAAGGATATTACGGAAATCTCTTCAAGAGTTACATTCACCGAAGGCGGCACTTTAAAGCTCACCGATAGCCTTACAATAAAATATGATAACGGCATATACGCGAACGGTACATATATAACCTCAAAGGACAATATGGAATTTACCGTTGTTTCCGATAAAGCCACCGGCAAGACCATTCTTACGCAGAATAACACCCCTATGTATATTGACGCCGTTCCGGCGGATAAGATAACGGGCATAAGCGGCCATAACGCGGAGGTGGAATACATAGGCGTTTCATATCCCGACAAAGGCTCTCTTGACGTAAACGGCCCCGACAAGGTTTCGTCCGTTAGCGGCGGAAGGTGCTTTTCGCAATACAGCATTGCTCCGGCATATATTGTTCCCGACGCTAAGGCGGAGTTCTCCGTAGACGGCAGCAGCGCCGTTTCAATAGACGAAAACGGCAGAATGACCGTTAGCGGCGGTCAAGGCGCTCAAACCGTTACGGTAAATGCCGTATATGACGGAATAAAAGCGTCAAAGACGGTCGAGATAGTGCCGGCGGCGGACATTTACCGATATGAGCTTAACGCGGACGGATTTCCGAACCTGCATACAACGGCGGATATATCGTTAAAAAACATGCAGGATGAGTTCGGAAACGATATAGAGCTTGACGATTATTCCGCATATATTAAAAAACTGTACAAAGACAGCGATAATTTCGAACAGTATTATATATCCGGCACAACCACGGGCGCCGAACAGTATTTTCCCTGTGAGATTAAGGATACGTCAAATATTAATTCATATACCGTAAATTACTCTGACGGAACCTCGGAGCCTATAGAGCTTACCGATATTCCGGCGGCAACGCTCGATAAGGACGGAACAGTGGTCATTTCGTATTATGACAATGCGGGAACGCTCACATCGGCCGTTAAATATGATGCGCGCCGTGGCGATAAGACCGTCGTTTCAGATGACAGAAAAAGCGTGATTTTTATCTCCGGCAAAGAGTTTGCGGAGCTTAAAGAGGCGGATACAACCGTGAAGGGCTTTTGCGTTAAGCATGCGGCGGGGGTTTTATTTGAAATTGACCCCGTATACAAATTCAACGATATAGGCGATGTAAAGGACGAAAAGGTCCTTGACCAAACCTTTGCGAACGGCTTCTATGATATTACCTTCAAGAAAGCGGAGGCATGGCGCGGAGATATTTACATAAACGGCGCGATGGTCGGCAATAACGTCGATCAGGCGGACGCAGACAGAAAACTCACGGGCGGCGCGCTCTATACCGCCGAGGACGTAAGGGTTGACCGCTCCGCAATCAGCGTTATGATGTGCGACGGCTCAACTATGTTGGATTACATGACGGTTACCAAAAAGCCGGGCTTCTATAAACGGCCGCAGAGGGTATATGTCATAGGCGACTCCCTTGCATGTATTTACTACGGCGAGTTTGACCGGAAGGTGGGTGGGGGCCGCTCCGGATGGGGGCAGCAGCTTCCCGACTTCCTCAATGTGCCCGTAACAGACCTTGCCAACAGCGGACAGTACGCGGCGGGACTGTATACCACCGCGTTCCCCGGCGTTATCGCGAACGCGCAGAAGGGCGATATTCTGCTCATTGAATGTGCGTACAACGACCGCAGCTACTCAACGCGCGACGAGATGATTTCATGCGTAAAGAGCATGATTACCAAATGCCGCAAAAACGGTATTGTTCCCATACTCGTAACGCCCAACGCGTCCGCTCACGATTACAAGCCGTCGGTCTCATGGTCCGGCTATATGCGCGATATTGCGGTCGATATGGATTGCGAGCTTATAGACCTGTCACAGAAAAGCTATGATATTCTCCATTCGCTCTACGGCGACGATAAGGACGGAAATATAACAAAGAATTTCAACCTCACCGAGGTAGGCGGCGACAACCTCCACTCCTCCTACGCCGGAGCGTATGTGTGGGCGTCGGTTGTGGCGCAGGGATTAAAGGATTTGGGTTACGGCAGCATTGTAAACACGGGCTTTAAATACTCCTTCACCGATACCCTCGGCAACAATATCACCGCCGCCGTAAAATGAATGGCAAAAACCGCGCCGCTTGCGGCGCGGTATAATTCGCGGTACGAAGCGAGTTGCTTCGTACCGATTTTTTATGTTCGGTTACCGTTAGGTCTTTGAAATATCATCATATGTATACTGATACATTATTCACTTCCCTGTTCTACAATGAAATTGCATCGATATTTTCCCCTCGGCTTCATATTATAGCTGAATATTAATTCGTAGCTGCCCGGAGACAGCTTTACTTTTTTCCCGAATGTGTTATCTTCCGATAGGTGAAGCGAATAGTGATTATATTTAAGCGTTTCGGTATTTCTTATATCTAGCTCTATCGGTGACAGCAAAGCGCCCGTCGGACGATATAATGCCGGCGCAAGCGGCTTCATATCATCAAGCGAATTCCACAGCATAGCGCGGGGTAATTCCACACCTGAATCCGCCACATTAATCCTTGTGTCGTTCTTTCCGTCAGTACTTACATCATATACTTTTACGTCTCCCACCTCCTCCGAATAATCGGTCATGATAAGCTTTGCATTGCTTATCGCCTTGTCGCTTGATATAACGATAACATCCTCCTGCTCCGTGTCATAGGACAGAACCGCGTCCGGTTTCGGCGTGGGTGTGGGCGGAGTCGCCGTACCCGATATCTCCACTTCCGCAAATCCGCTCTCATCCGTCCGATATACCGTTCCCTCCACCGGTGTCTGATGCAGGGTGCATCCGTCGGATATGACAACGCCGCCGTCCGATATTGCCCTCGCGTCGGTTTCCGCGCAAATTGCCGGTGATATTGCCAATACAAATCCTGTTATTAACGCTGCAATCTTTTTCATTTCCATGCAACCCCTTTTCAAATATATCCTTATATTAATAACACGATTAAAGGGGACGTTTGGATGCACAGAAATGAAAAAAATTGTGTATCCGATAAGGTACACAATTTTTTAAAGGCTTACACCACAAAGAAACACAGTATTTTTGCCGTGACGCTGCCGCTGTTACTGTATATGTGCGTGTGCTCGCTTTTAAAGCGGAACAATTCGTCAGCGGCAACCTCCTGTATCTCCGTTCCCGTATCTATGGTCGCAACGCCCTCAAGCACCGCGAGATATTCCTTTGTGCCCCTGCCGTGGCTACCGCTTACGTACCTGCCGCCCGGCTCTATGTCGATGCGGTAAATCTCAATCTTGCGGTTGTCCTCGAACGGGAAGCAGGTTCGGACCGTGTGGTCGCCCGGCACATCCTTTATCGGGTACACGTCCGCCGTCCTTACAAGGCATGACTGCTCCGGCGGCGTCATAATCAGCTCGTTAAGCTCGATCCGGAGCCCGCTTGCAATCTTACCGAGCACGCTTATGGTCGGGTTCGCGTCGCCGCGCTCAATCTGATAAAGCATGCTCTTGCTCACGCCCGTCTGCTCCGCGACCGCGTCGAGGCTTATCGCCCTTGCGGAGCGTATGCGTTTAAGGTTTTGGGAAATATTACGTGTGAGATAATCCATTGCAGCTTTCCTCTATTTATTAAAATATTCCGTTAGATATGATTTTGTATTGTCCACCATTTCGTCAAAGAGCTTTTTCGCGTCCGCCCAGCCTATGGTCGTAACCAGCGGGTCGCATATAAACGCGTTAAACGCCTTCTCTAAATCACGTTCCGCGCACGCGTCGCAGATCAACTGCTGCTCCGCCGAAACGCGGCTTACGAGCGGATATATCTCCTTCGGTACCTCGCCCGAATATACGGGCTGAACGCTGTCGGCGGAAAAACGCGCGTTTGTTTCCACCACTGCGCCTAACGGCAGATTGGGAGTCTGACCGATATTCGGAATATTGACGTTCGTAACCATGTCCTCAAGCCCCAAGAGCGCGCGCATTTGGCGAACACCCTCCTCGCCCGTTTCCTTTATCTCAAACTTCTCCGCGCCGGTATAAAGTCTTTCACTTCTTTCAAGACGCTTTTTTAAATCTTCCTTTCGCCACTTTACCGTTGTAAGCCCGAACTTCCAGTCGGATACGGTTTTTGGATCTTTTAAAAACCAGTTGCCGGGGCAAAATTCCGCGAGATGCCTGTCGCCCGCCGCCGCAATATAACCGAAACGCAGGAATAAATTCATTTTAACCTTTTCCGCGGACGTGAAGGAATTGTTCATCCAGTTATCGTCCGCCGGAGCGTCAACGCCGTCAATATGCTTTTCGCAAAACTCCCTGTACAGCGGGAACAGGTCATAGTTTTTGTAATTCGCTTTCGTGAACCACGTGAAATGGTTCACCCCGACAACATTTACCTTTATCTCGCTCCTTTCGGGCTTCTCTATGCCGAGCATTTCCGCAGCGGCCGCAGCTAAAAATTTCTGCGTCCCGAAAACCTCATGGCAGCAGCCGAACGCCTTTATTTTTGGGAACGCCCTATAAAGCCCCTGCATACAAACCGTCATAGGATTTGTGTAGTTTATGACCCATGCGTCGGGACAATTTCTCTCGACCGCCTTTGCTATTACCTCAAGCATTGGTATCGTGCGCAGCGCGCGTATTATACCGCCGGGGCCTGACGTGTCGCCCACCGACTGGTAGATACCGTACTTTTCGGGCGTGTGCACATCCGATTGCATCTCATCAAATGTGCCCGGCAAAATTGAGATTACGACAAAATCCGCGCCCTCAAGAGCGCCGTCGAGATTTTCCGTCGCCTTGTACTCCCATGCCGTTTTGCAATCGGGCAGCTCCTTTATGCGGTTGCCTATAACCTCGTTCCTTTTCGCCGCCTCATAATCTATATCATAAAGATATACCGCGCCGCTCATGTCCTCCGTCCTTGCGAGATCGGACATAAGTCCCCACGCCCAGCCGCGCGAGCCGCCGCCGACATACGCGATTTTCACATTATCCACTCTGTTTTTTCCGTATTTCATAATATCACTCGTCCTTCCAACCTAAATATGTCGCTTCCAGCCTGTAAATAGGCTGTCCCAAATCCAAAAACCTCTGCTCGTACTCCGTTATCACATTGCCCTCAAATCCTGAATTATGCAAATCGAGGGTGATGTTTTGCAGTTTGAAATTCTCCTGCGCAAAAGAGTTGAGCGAAAACTCAAACAGCTTAATATTATCGGTTTTAAACCATATATAATCGCCGTTATTCAGCACGTTCTTATATCGGTCAAGGAAATTCTTATGCGTGAGCCGCCGCTTCGCCTGCTTGTTCTTTTTCCACGGGTCGGAGAAATTAAGGTAAATCCTCTTAATCTCACCCTTTGTAAAAAAGTCCTCTATACGCTCCGCGTCCATATCCATGAACCGCACGTTATTAAGCTCCGCCGCAACAGCTTTCTCCATTGCCATCACTATTACATCCTCGACCTTTTCAATCGCAATGAAGTTCACATCGGGATACAGCTTCGCCATTCCCGTCACGAACGCGCCCTTGCCGCAGCCTATTTCGATGTGTATCGGGTTGTCGTTTCCGAAAACCTCGCTCCACCTGCCCTTATACCGCTCCGGCTCGGTTACGCGTATATCCCCGCAGCGCGCCATGCGCGCCGCGCAGTTTTTCTTTTTTCTCATTCTCATCGGGACAATTCTCCAATCGTTACTATTTAGCTATGAAGCGATTACCGCGCGTTGTTATGCCGTCCGGCCTCGAAATTGTCAAATCTGCGCACGGTATTCTTTAACTTGACCGGATAGGCGAAATGCGGTCTGCAATACTGTCCAGTATCGCGTTTGCCGCGTCGAATTTACTCATAATCGGCAGCCCCCGCGCTCCGTCCCTTGTTATGATAGTTATTATATTCGTGTCCGTTCCGAACCCCGCGCCGCTCTGCCTGAGCGAATTGGCGCAAATCATATCCGCGTTCTTATCATTAAGCTTCTTTATTGAATTTTCAAGCACATTTTCCGTTTCCATCGAAAAGCCGCAAATGAACTGACCTGTTTGCTTGCTCTCTCCCAAAGCCTTTAATATATCCTTGGTACGTTTAAGTCGAACGGCGCAGTCGCCCTCCTGTTTTTTTATCTTTTCGGCGGCGGTATTTACCGGAGTATAGTCCGCGACGGCCGCCGCTTTTATGATTATATCCATGCCTGCTGCGCGCTTTGTTACCGCGTTATACATATCCTCCGCCGTGTCGGTATTTACAACCGTTACAAACATCGGCGGCTTAACGTCCGTATGCCCCTTTACAAGCGTCACATCCGCACCGCGGTACGCCGCCGCCCTCGCTATAGCTATACCCATTTTCCCTGTCGAGCGGTTTGTTATATACCGCACCGGGTCTATCGGCTCACAGGTAGCGCCCGCCGTCACAAGTATCTTCCTGCCACGCATATCCTTTTCATGATACACCTCGCGGATAATGTATTCGAGCAAAACCGACTCGTCGGGCATTCTGCCGTCGCCCGTGTCGCCGTTTGCGAGCATGCCGCGCTCCGGCTCCACTATTTCATAGCCGAACCGACGCAGCTTTTCTATATTGTCCCGCACTATGGGGTTATGGAACATGTTGTGATTCATCGCCGGCGATACTATCTTTTTGCACGGGCATGCCATAACGGTGGTCGTCAGCATATCGTC
>CANRAG010000089.1 GCA_947628515.1 uncultured Clostridia bacterium
CAGGCGCAGTTTAAGGCATACGACAAAATGTATATGGACGCGATATCAGATATGGGCGGATATGTAATTTTGGGCTCGTATACTCCTTCCGGCAACTACGGAGCGACAGAGGGTAAGGTCTACGATGCGGACAGCATGACATTCAGAGGGAAACGCGCCAATGCGTACGAGCTTGCTATACGGGAGCTGTACGAGGAAAATAAATCAAATCCGAAAATTTTAGGATTTCTTGACATAGGTCAAATGGCGGACGACAGGATGACCGCCGACGTTAAAGCCGCATACGAAAACGCGGCGGGCAGCGAGGCGGAAAAACGCGCGGCGGCCGACGCGGAAGCGGCGCGTATGATGGCGTGGTGGAAGGACTTCAATCACTACTACGCCGATTTTTCAAATTATATCCTGCCCGATATAACAAAAGCGGCGGCGGAATTGATAAAGAAAATATGACAAGCTACCTTACGCCGTTGAGACCGAACATTTTATTCATTTTGTTTGAATGGGCGTGGCATATCGCCAGCGCAAGCCCGTCGGCGGCGTCGTCCGGCTGCGGAATAACGTTCAGATTGAGAAGCATTTTCACCATTTGCTGAATTTGCTTCTTATCCGCTCTGCCGTAGCCGGTGACGCTCTGCTTTACCTGAAGCGGCGTGTATTCGTATATGGGTATATTCTTATTCCGCGCGGAAACAAGAATAACGCCCCGCGCCTGGGCGACATTAATCGCGGTCTTTTGGTTTGAGTTGAAAAATAATTCCTCTATCGCGACCGCGTCGGGATTATACTTATCCAAAAGCAGCGCCGTTTCGTCATATATTTTTTTCAATCTGTCCACCGTTGGCATTTGCGCCGTCGTGGTTATGGCTCCGTATTCCAGCAGTCTGAATTTGTTCCCGTTATATTCCACAACGCCTATTCCGACTATCGCGTAGCCCGGATCCACTCCTATAATTATCATGTTAAGCTCCTGTCTGTTTTTCTATCTTAAAATCTTCTTACTCCTGAAATAAAACATAACGCTTGTGACCGTAGCGGCTATAGCGTCGCTTACAGGCTCCGCCATAAACAAGCCCCACACGCCCCTGCCCGTGACGATGGGAAGGATCAGCGCCAGCGGAAGGAGAAGTATCAGTTTTCTCAGACACGCGAGGAATATGGAAATTTTCGCCTCTCCGAGCGCGAGAAAGGTCTGCTGGCACGCGCTTTGAGCGCCCATTACCACCATTCCCGCCATGAACAGTCTAAGCGCGCCCCTGCCTGTGTTTATAAGTCCGACGTCGTTTGAGAACATGCCCAGAAACAGCCCCGGAAACAGCTCGACAAGTCCAACAAACACAAAGGAAAACGCCAGACTTATTATAAATTGCAGTCTGAACGCGCGTTTTACGCGCGGCATATTTCCCGCGCCGTAATTGTATGAGGTTATCGGCTGAACGCCCTGCGCAAAGCCGCCGAGCGGCATCCATATAATCTGCATAACGCTGAACAGAACGGACATTATCGCAACGTACATATCGTTTCCGTATTTTATCATACCGGTGTTGAACGTGAGCTGTATCAAACATTCCGTCGCCTGCATTACAAAAGGGGACACGCCCAAAAGAGCAATGGATTTTATAATGTCCGCGTCGGGCTTCATAGACGCGGCGGTAAGCCTTATAAGCGACCGTTTGCCAGTTAAAAACCTCATAACCCACAGGCACGACACGCCCTGCGAGATAATCGTCGCAAGCGCCGCGCCGCGCACGCCCATACCAAGACCGTAAATTAAAATCGGGTCAAGAATGATATTTGCCACCGCGCCGATACAGACCGTGCCCATGCTCGTCGCCGAAAAGCCCTGATTGGTTATGAACATATTAAGTCCCAATGTAAGCTGCACAAATATCGTGCCTATAAGATATATCGAAAGATATTCGTTTGCAAACGGCAAAGTGTTCGCGCTCGCGCCGAACATTGAGGGTATTTGGGTTTTTGATATATAGAATACCGCGGACAATATAACAGAAAGCGCAATAAGCATTGCCGCGCTATTGCCCAGATACTTTTGCGCCTTTGTATAATCGCCCGCGCCCATCGCGTATGCCGCGCGCGGCGCGCCCATTCCCGCGAGCATTGCGAACGCGGAGATGAGCAGCGTTATAGGGAACGCCACGCCTATTCCGGCAAGCGCGAGCGAGCCGGTGTCCGGAATATGTCCGACATACATACGATCCACTATATTATACAGCATATTCACAAGCTGCGCCGCGACCGTGGGCAACGACAGCTTCAATATGAGCCGTCCTATCGGCTCCGTTCCGAGTTTGTTTTTATCTTCCAACTTTAATAAATCCTGTCCTTTGCAGTTCTCTTATTCCGGCAAGCTTATCATAAAGTTCCGGCCGTTCATTTTCAATCCGCTCGGAATGTTTAAGAACCTCGCTCCAGAAATTGCGCGGGACCTCGTACTGGTCGAAGTGTCCGCAATACGACTTGCCTTCAAGCAAAGCGAATACATAGTCTATCTCATCGTCCGCCAAGGCCTGTTTTATGTTAATCGCGCCGTACGTTTTAAGCTGTCCGACTTTATCCTCGCAGTTAAACACAAACGCTCCGTTCCACCACTCGGTATAAGCCTCAAAGCCCCGCTCGCCGTTAAGCTCGCCAAAAACCGCGTTACCCGCATGGTAGCCGCACATGATTGCGCCCTGATTGATCACCTCGATATGCCCCGCTCCGTCGCCTATGGAAAGGACATTGCCCTTATACGGGGTTTCAAGCGACAAGTAGGATTTTACGCTGCATCCCGTTTTCTTTATAATCCTTGCGTCCTTCAGGTTCTCGCTTAGCGGACTGTCATTTACAAGCTTTTCATAGAACATATCCGGTTTCATATCGTTTATACCGCCGACCGTTATTTCCAGCGCGTCCTCACATTCCGTGCTTTCGCCTACCATGATTTCCGTAAACGGATGGTATACGTCGCCGTAATACTGTATCCAGCTGTTATGGGGAATACCCGTTGTTCCCGTTACCGTATAGTTGCATATAAGCGGTCTGCCGAAATAAGCCCTTCCCTCGTTTAAACCGAACCGCTCCGTGAGCTTACAGTTCACGCCTTCGGCAATTACGAGCTTTTTGGAAGCTATTTCGTATTCGCCGTCCGCGTTTCTTACCTTTACGGTTACGCCGCTGCCGCCTTTGTCCTCGCCGTTAAGCGCCATTGTATTAAGGCGCACGTCTACGCCCGCGCCCATACACATATCGAGCATACCGCGCAAAAGCTCGCCCTTATCAAATTTGAGCGCCGTCGGACGAAGATCCTCATATTCAAAAACAACACGGTGTCCTTTGGGTGAAATCATATAATTATGTATAATCGGAATAATTTCGCCCGCGTAAGGTACATCAAATCCGTTTCTTGTAAATATCAGCTTTCCGTCGCGCACCTCCAGCTTTTCCCCTTCATAGCCGTCGTCTAATACAAACTGCGCCGAGCATGCCCGCGTTATGTTTGTTATATCCTTTTTCATCTCGACAAGAATAACGCTTAATCCGTTCTTTGCGGCGGTGTATGCCGCCATGAGCCCCGCCGGTCCCGCGCCGATAACCAATAAATCCTTCATACTCACAGTCCCTCCGTTTTTATAAAACACAAATGCATAATATTCATTAATTTTGCATAAAAATGCATAAAAATTCATTTGTAATTGCTATATATTTACTATTGCATATTCGGTAAAAATATAGTATAATACCAATATAGTTTTATTATACTATATTTTTCGGTAAAATGCAATAAAAATCCATTATTTTGAAAGGAATGAATTTGTTTTGGCTAAGGATAAGGTTGTATTGGCATATTCGGGTGGTTTGGATACATCCATAATCATCCACTGGTTAAAGGAAAACTATAATTATGACGTTGTCTGCGTTTGCGGCGACGTCGGTCAGGGCAAGGAGACGGACGGCCTTGAGGAAAGGGCAAAGAGAACGGGCGCTATAAAGTGCTATATCGAGGATCTCCGCGACGATTATGTAAAGAATTATATCTTCCCGACATTGAAATCGGGCGCGGTATACGAGGGCAAGTATCTCTTGGGCACATCGCACGCGCGTCCGGTTATAGCAAAAGCGCTTGTTGACATAGCCCACAAGGAAGGCGCTGTCGCCATATGTCACGGCGCTACGGGCAAGGGTAACGACCAGGTTCGTTTTGAGCTTTCCATAAAGGCGCTTGATCCGTCGTTGAAAATTATCGCTCCGTGGAGAATATGGGATATAAAGTCACGCGAGGACGCTGTTGATTACGCGGAGAAGAACGGCATTGAATGTCCGGTGACAAAGAGCGATCTTTATTCAAGGGACAGAAACATATGGCATATCAGCCATGAGGGCGTTGACCTTGAGGATCCGTGGAACGAGCCGAAGTATGACAGCTTGTTAAAGCTCGGCGCGTCGCCAATGACGGCTCCGGATGAGGCTGAATATGTAACGATAGACTTTGAGGCGGGCGAGCCGGTAGCCGTAAACGGCGAGAAGCTGGGGCCGCGCGAGCTTCTCGAAAAGCTCAACGCGCTCGGCGGCAAGCACGGCGTAGGTATCGCTGACATATGCGAGGACAGACTCGTGGGTATGAAATCGCGCGGCGTATACGAGACTCCGGGCGGCACAATCCTCTACGCGGCAATACGCGAGCTTGAATACCTCTGTCTTGACCGCGACACGCAGTCCTTTAAGCGTCAGAGCGCAATCAGGTTCTCAGAGCTCGTATATGACGGAAAGTGGTTCACGCCGCTAAGAGAGTCAATGTCGGCTATGTTTGACGAAATGGAAAAGACCGTTACGGGTACTGTTAAGCTTAAGCTGTATAAGGGGCAGGCCATTCCGGCGGGTGCCAAGTCGCCGTACTCGCTCTATAATGAGGAAATCGCATCGTTCGGCGACAGTCACGAGCTTTACAGCCATAAGGACGCGGAGGGCTTTATAAACCTATTCGGACTTCCGCTGAAGGTTCGCGCCATGATGAAGGCAAAGAACGGTATCGAGGATTGATACAACGTTAAATATAAGGCGAAGCCGCGCTCCGGCTTCGCCTTATATTATCTATTTATTATGCAGGGGACTATGACAATGACACTTCCAAAGGAATTTTGCGAACGGATGGAAACGCTTACGGGCGATGAATACAATGATTTTCTCCGCTCGTATGATACAAAGCTTAACCAAGGTATCAGAATAAACACGCTTAAATGCCGCGACGCTGCCGCGCTCGCAAGGGAACTGGGCGCGGACGGACGCGTGGCATGGTGTCCGGAGGGATACTATATAGAAAAATCAAAAATAAACGGCAATCATCCTTACCATGCCGCGGGCGTTTTCTATTTTCAGGAGCCGTCCGCAATGTCCGCCGCCGTGGGACTGCCGCTTGCAAGGAATTCCCGCATACTTGACCTGTGCGCGGCTCCGGGCGGAAAAACCACACATATCGCGGCGCGCATGAATAACGGCGGATTATTGGTATCAAACGAAATAATCCCGAAGCGTAGCGCGATTTTGGCGGAAAACGTCGAGCGCATGGGGCTCATAAACACAGTGGTCACAAACGAAACTCCCGCCAACCTCGCCAGACATTTCCCGCAATTCTTTGACGGAATTATCGTGGACGCTCCTTGTTCGGGCGAGGGCATGTTCCGCAAGGAACCGCAGGCGGTAGACGCGTGGAGCGTCGGTCACAGTCTGTCCTGCGCCGTAAGACAGAAAAACATCCTCGGCGACGCGTATAAAATGCTTAAGCCGGGAGGATATATACTATACTCCACCTGCACCTTTTCGTTAGACGAGAATGAAGCAGTAGTGGGCTATATGGCGGAGGAGTACGACATGGAGATATGCAGCATACCACAGCTTGATATGCTGTCGGAGGGCGTCGGGGATTTTCCCGACATATACAAATGCCGCCGCGTCTTTCCGCATAAGCAGGACGGCGAGGGACATTTTACCGCGCTGCTAAGGAAAACAAGGTCGGATGCGGCGGATAAATCAGAGCCTTTCGGCAAGGTGAAAAAGGTTAAAACCCCGAACGCCGATCTTGCGGACGCGATAAAAATCTACCGCGAATTTGAAAAAAGCACTCTTGATACGATATGCGACGGAGAATTTGTGCTTTTCGGCAGAAACCTGTATCTATTGCCTGAAAAGCTCGATATTTCATCGCTTAAAATCCCGCGCTGCGGTCTGCATCTGGGCACCGTGAAAAACGGCAGATTTGAACCGGCTCACGCTCTCTCGCACGCGTTTGCCGCCGACGCGTATAAAGTCGTGGTAGATCTTGGCAAGGACGACGAAAATCTTAAAAAATATATGCGCGGCGAGGTTATAAACGGAGACGGGAACGGCTGGTGCGCGGTCGCGGCCGACGGCTACGTTATAGGCTGGGGCAAAGGCTCCGGCGGAGTGATAAAAAATCACTATCCCAAACGTCTACGCGTCCTCTATTGATTTGCGGTTTAGAGAATGCATGAACCCGTTTATACCGACTGTCATGACGTCGCCGCCAACGGGTTTTCCGTCTATGCATATCACGTTCGCATAGACCGTTTCTCCCGTGTCTATGGGGTAGTTTACGACCTCAAACGTGTATCGAATACCTTTTCTTCCCCTACAGGGGCGCAGGTCAAGCCCCGCCTCGCGCTGTATTGTATTATAGTTTTCATAAACCATGTCAAAATCCGTCGGAATATTTACCTCCGCCGAATCGGTAGGCTTTTCGACCGTCTGCCAGCCGTATTCTTCAAGAAACCGCCGGCATATTTCCGTTTCCCTGTCCTCGCCGAAAACGCAGAATGCCACGCAGATGCAGACTATACATACAACAACCGCTATATAACCGCTTATTCTCATACATCACAGCTCCTTCATAAAACCTAAGTCTGAAAATCTTTCGGATTGTGTATATTAAAGCCCCACGTTAAAATCGGTATCTTATTCAAGTTATATTAAAATTTTCCATAGTATATTCTATTTGACACCGCATAAAAAAATTACAATGTCTATTTTTTTGGACTTCGGGAATGCTAAGCCTGACACAGAAAATGTGTGATAAAATCACAAAGGAGTCACAATAAAATGATAAGTAAAATTTCACTTGTACTGGTTATCATAGGAGCGCTTAACTGGCTCCTGATAGGAGTATTCGGGTATGATATAGTAGGCGCGATATTCGGCGGACAAATGTCTGTTATGTCAAGAATAGTATACACGCTTGTAGGTCTTGCCGGAATATGGTGCATAACGCTGCTGTTCAATCATGACGCGGCGACAGCCAACTCCTAAAAAATAAGGGGCAGTTCACGCGAGCTGCCCTTTATTTTTTAAATCATCGTAGCTATAAATCTTAAAATTCTCCCCGTGGCTCTGTAGTACCACGGGATTTTTGCGTATTCCGTGCGGGTAATGTGCCTGCAATATGACAGCGTATCCATCATATCCGTCTCAATATCCCTTATCTGCGGTACGTTTACAAGATATGCCGCGCATTCATAGTGCAGATACAGACTCCGGTAATCATAATTTATTGTCCCGACTATCGCGCGGCAATCATCGCTTACGGTGGTTTTGGCATGGACAAATCCGGGAATATATTCGTATATCTCCACGCCTATGTCAAGCAAATCCTTATAGTATGAGCGGGCAAGGCAATACGGCGCTTTTTTATCGGGTATTCCCGGCAAAATAAGCTTTACATTCACGCCGCGCGTCACGGCGTAATTCATCGCCTCGTAAATCGCGTCGTCTATGACAAAATACGGCGTCATGATATACACGTACTTCTTTGCGTTGTTAAGTATATCCATATACGCGGTGCGCCCCGCGTATATATTATCCAGCGGCGAGTCTCCGAACGGGGTTATATACCCTACGGCGTCCGGATATGAGCAAAGCTTTGAGACGTTAAGGAACCGGTCGAAATCATCTTCCGTCACGCCCGTAACCGTATACCACATAGTCAGAAACATTTCCGTAAAGCCCATTACGCCGTCGCCGTATATGCGAAGCCCCGTATCCTTCCAGTGTCCGAACCGCGTAATCCTGTTTATATACTCGTCCGCAAGGTTAATGCCGCCCGATATTGCGCAGACACCGTCAACGATAATTATTTTACGGTGGTCACGATTGTTCTGATAGGTTGAAAGCAACGGCTGAAGCGGTGAGAACACCTGACATTTTATTCCGCGCCTCTCAAGTTCCTCGTCATAGCCCTTGGGCATTATGCCCATGCAGCCCATACCGTCATACATAAGACGGACGTCCACGCCGGCTCGCGCCTTGCGTATTAAAATTTCCTCAATGGTCTGCCACATGTAGCTTGACTGATTGATTATAAAAAATTCCATGAAGATGAATTTTTCCGCCTTTTCCAATTCCTCTACAATGTCAGACATCATATCGTCACCGAGCGGATAATATTTCACAAGCGTATTTTGGTATACCGAGCTTCCGCATGCCTTTGACAGAAACTTTGCCAATGACGTGCTGCGTCTTTCCTCGTTCATGCTTTTTATCGTATCGCTGTCGTCAATCTTAAAACGGAGTATTGTATCGCGCGCCGCGTTATGTGACTTTTTTATATTTCTTGAAATCACTCCGGTATGGGTATATATATAGAAGAACCACCCGAAAATCGGCATAACCGCCATGAGCATAATCCATGTTACCTTAAAAGCGCTCTCCTCGTGCCGGTTCACCTCAACAAGTATCAATACCGCCGTGATAAAATTTGACACCAACAGATAATAACGAACATTGCTCGAAAATCCGATAACAAAGCCCACTATCATCCCCACTTGCAGCAGCAGTGTCGTTATGGCAAAGAATTTGTTTGAATATACAAGCTTTAATATTTTATTCACTTTACTCGCCTCTTGTGTACTAATAGTTTGTTGTTTGTCTTATTTTTCTGAATGCTTCCTTTTCTCCGTCCTGCTGCAATGAAAGCAGCCATTTTTCAAGCAACGCCGAGGTATCGGGATGCATGACGCTTTTGGCTCGCCCGTTTCGGAAATAATTAATTGGATTATCGTTTGTGTAGTCCTTTCCCAAATACACTCTGCCCGCCGCCACACGGTCGCAGAACATCTCCTTAACATATTTTACGGGCATCTTTACAGGTTCGAGTTTTTTTGTTTTAACATTATAGTCCGTCCAGTACTCAAAGTGGTGCTTGTTTCTGCCTTTATGGTGCATCCATGCCTTTGAGTATCCGCAAACCTCGCGTTCGCGCTCCGTGGGGCTCTTAAAACCGAGATAGTATTTGGCGCCGGCGATAAATTCGGTCGGACTGTATTTTGACAGGTCGTGAAGAAGTCCGCGCAGCGGTATGCCGGCTTTTAAGCAATATATAAAAACAATGCTGCGATGCTTGGTTATCGTTTTGAAGTGCTTTATAAAATGAATCACGGTAAGCCCACCTCCCACGCGTTATTCCTACGATACTTATTCTAACACATTCATATATTTTTTTCAAGCGTTTAATGCCGTTTTTAATGAATATTTGATAAAACCGGTAAGCGCAAATAAATCTATCTGTATGAAGTCGTAAATTTGTTAATAGCGCGCACGGGTTATGTGCTATAATCAGGATATAATTTGACATACTAAATATATGGAGGTATGAAATCTATGAAAATAACGGAACAAACGCTCGGCGAATTTAAAGAATATCTTA
>CANRAG010000090.1 GCA_947628515.1 uncultured Clostridia bacterium
AAAAAAGTTGTTTTTTAGTATATTTGGCTAATGCAAAGCGGATCGAAAATTTATTGAAATATTTCTTTTTAATTACATTTATGTCACAAAAGACGGATAAGTATTGATTATTTGGGGTAAATCAATTATAATGACAACAGAATAGTCTAACCAAAATCAGATTTTGGAACTATCATAGATTAAGCGGGTGATTTCTTGGAAAAAGGTCTTAATATAATGCTGTCGCTGATGCAGCTCGATATAGGCGGCGCGGAAACACATGTTGTTGAGTTGGCAAAGGAGCTTAAACGCAGAGGGTTTAACATTGTCATCACATCCAACGGCGGAGCCTATGTGAAGGAGCTGGAGGACGCGGGGATAACACATTATCGCGTACCGCTGCAAAATAAAAATCCTCTTAACGTGCTAAAGGCGGTAAGACAGCTTAAAAATATAATTAAGGAAGAAAAAATAGATATAGTTCATTCGCATGCGCGAATACCTTCGTTTATATTGGGCAAGCTCCATAAGGTTATGAAGTTCCCGTTTGTGACAACGGCGCATTGGGTGTTTAACCTTAAGTACGGGCTTAAATATATTACGGACTGGGGCGAGAAGTCGGTCGCGGTATCCGAGGATATAAAGACATATCTTATGGATAATTACAAAATACCGGAGGGCAATATTCAAGTTACAATAAACGGTATAGACACCGATAAGTTCTCTCCGGACACGGAATGTGACGATATAAAAAAGGAGCTGGGTATAAATCCGGATGATACCGTAATAGTATATGTAAGCCGTATGGATAGGTCGCGCTCGCTTGTGGCGAAACAGCTTATAGATACCGTTGACGGGATAAATTCCGTCGTTGACGGCCTGAAGGTTGTAATAGTCGGCGGCGGCGATGATTTTGAAAACGTAAAGAACAGAGCCGACGCGGTAAATAAGCGGCTCGGCAGAGAATGCGTTGTGCTTACCGGAGCGAGAACCGATATAAATAAGCTTGTCGCTCCGGCGGATCTGTTCGTGGGCGTAAGCCGCGCGGCGCTGGAGGCAATGGCGGCGCGGAAGCCGGTTATAATCGCAGGCAATGAAGGATATATAGGACTGTTTGACGAGGACAAGCTGCAAGTGGGAATTGACACCAATTTCTGCTGCCGAGGCTGCGCTCAAAGCTCGCCGGAGCTGCTTGCGGCGGATATAAAGAGATTTTTCGCCATGGGCGGCGAGGAGCGGAACAGGCTGGCGCAATACGGGCGCGAGCTGGTAAAGAAGGAGTATTCCGTGTCCCGCATGACCGATGACACAATGAAGGTGTACGAATGGGCGCTTTCAAAGAAGAAGGAGATCCTCGTTTCCGGCTACTACGGATTTAAGAACAGCGGCGACGACGCTCTGCTAAAGGCTATTATAAACGATTTAAAGAAGTACAAGGAGAGTCCGGAGATTGTCGTTCTCTCCGCAAACCCGAGGGAAACTATTTCAAAATACAGAGTGAAGGCGATAAGCCGTCTTAACCCGTTTAAGGTTATAAGACATATGAAAAGGGCGGAGCTGCTCATATCGGGCGGCGGAACGCTTATTCAGGACGCAACATCCACAAAATCGCTCATGTACTATTTGGCGATAATAAGTCTCGCGGTCAAAAAGGGAGTAAAGGTCATGCTTTACTCAAACGGCATAGGTCCGCTCAATAATAAAAGGAACGTAAAGCTTGCAAGCCGCGTGCTGAACAGAACCGACGTAATAACCCTTCGCGATCCCGCGGCGGCAAAAACGCTTGATACGATAGGCGTAAAAAAGCCGTGGATACGCGTTACCGCCGATCCGGTATTCGGCATGGATATAGCCGATAAAGCGCATGGCAGGGCAGTTTTAAAAAGCTTCGCTGTTCCCGACAGCGAGAGGAAGATACTGGGCGTATCGGTAAGACGCACAAAGGACACGGACGCCGAATTTGAAAAGAAAATAGCTCGGTTATGCGACTATGCCCACGAGAAGTACGGATGTTACACGGTGTTTTTACCGATGCAGCCGAGCAGGGACGAGGCCGTCTCAAAAAGCATAATGGGCAGAATGAAATCGCGCTCGTCCATAATAGATAAACGGCTTGACGTATATGACATGATTTCCACAGTCGCGGCAACGGATTTGTGCATAGGTATGA
This sequence comes from uncultured Clostridia bacterium, assembly GCA_947628515.1. Classification (GTDB taxonomy): domain Bacteria; phylum Bacillota; class Clostridia; order UBA1381; family UBA1381; genus Ornithomonoglobus. Next base: position 2,150 of record CANRAG010000090.1, read on the forward strand.
GGCTGCACTCGCTAATCTATGCTACGACCAACAGGGTTCCGCTGATTGCGGTGGAGTATGACCCGAAAATAAAAAGCTTTATGGAATACGCCGGTCAGAACATGTGCCTTACGGTAAAGGATATGGATACGGAGGCCGGCATAGCGATGATAGACCGCTGTTTCCGCGACTACGACGCGATAAAGAGCGAGCTTAGCGAATGTCACAGAAAGCTAAAGGAAAAAGCTGACGAAAACGGCAGAATAGCGATTGAATTATACGAAAAAGGAAGTGTTGGCGCATGAGCAAAAGAGACTCAGGCAAAAAAATGCTTCTTACAGCCGTGTTCATGGTCGGAGCGACCTTACTTTCAAAGGTTCTGGGGCTTGCCCGCGATTCATTGCTTACCGCGTTTTTCGGTGCGGGTATTGAGTCGGACGCGTTTAACACAGCGTCCACAATCCCGACGACGCTTTTTGACGTTGTGATAGGCGGCGTTATCTCCGCCACATTTATTCCCGTATTCAACAGTATAATGGCGGAAAAGGGAAAAAAGGACGCTATGGGGTTTGTGAATAAGTTTGTCACGCTTATTGTGTGTATAATAGTTCTTATATCCATAGCGGGAATACTGCTTCGGGAACCGCTGGTGCGGTTTATGGCGTCCGGCTATGAGCGGGAAAAGCAGACGCTTGCCGCCAACCTTACCGCGATAATGTTCCCTATGATAATATTTACCGGACTGGCGTTCTCGTTTGTCGGGCTTTTGCAGTCGTTTGGGGAATACAATATTCCGTCCGTAATAAGCCTCGTATCGAACGCGGCAATAATACTGTACTATGTGACGCTTGGAAAACACTTCGGAATATACGGTCTTGCTGTAACTATGATTATCGCATGGAGCCTACAGTTTTTAATAGAAGTGCCGTGGATAAAAAAGTTCGGGGTTCGGTTTCGGCCGGATTTCAGATTTAAGGATAAATATATATTTCAGGCAATAAAGCTTGCCGGGCCTATGCTTATAGCGACATGGGTTCAACCGCTGTATACAATAGTAAATCAAAGGCTTGCTTCAAATATTGACAGCGCCGTAACGTATATACAGCAGTCGAGCCGTCTCTATCTTATAGTGACCGGCGTTGTGAGCTTCGTTGTAACGAATTTGATATTTCCAAAGCTCGCGCAGGCGATTGCCGATAAGCGAAACGACGACGCAAAACGGTTGTTTTCCACATCCGTACGAGTGATGCTTATTGTAATCATGCCGCTTATGACAGCGTTCATGATACTTTCCGAGCCTGTCGCGCAGATTATATACGGGCACGGAAAAATGACCGGCGAGGGAGTGCGGACCATATCGACGCTTTTAAAGTATTACTCGATAGGAATGGTGGGGCTTGCCATAAATGAGGTTTTGTCCAAAACCTTTTTCTCAATGCAAAATTCGCGCGTGCCTATGCGGAACTCCATTCTGAGCATGGCGGTAAATATAGTTCTTGCCTATATCCTTTTCCGGTTCATGCAGGCGAACGGCCTCGCGCTCGCGACGGCGTGCGGCAGTCTGTGTAATGCGGCGTTCAACGCGATAAGCATGGTAAGAACGCATCCGGGAATGTTAAATAAGGGCGACGCGGTGACCGCGCTTAAAGGAATTGCGGCAACCGCTGTAATGGCGGCCGCGGTATATCTTGTATATATGCTTGTATCGCCGCATTTTAGCGGACTGGCGGGCAGTTTTGTAATATGCACCGCGGCGGGCGGTGTAGGAATATCGGTATACGCGGTATGCGTCATAGTATTAAGAGTTAAGGAGATTACGCAGCTCCTGCCGGGGCGTAAAGCGTGATAAAATATAATGAAAGGAGATTAGAGGGTATTATATGAATAGTGTAATTGTTTCGGCAATCGTTTCATTTTACCGCGCCTTTATTGTGAAATTCACCGAAAGCAAGCTGTGGGCGCTTATAATGAATATTTATAACGGCTGCGCCCGAAGCTGGGGAAACAGTCGGATAATGAGCTTTTGCAGGGACGGAAAAAGCACCGTGGAGCAGAGTCGGATTGCAAGATTTCTGTACGCGCCTTTCACATTTTGCGAATTTGTTTCAAGGCTTGTGGGGCAGAAGCTTGCAAACGCGGTGAAGCGAAGCGTTATATGCGAGCTGGGCAGAAGCTATGTCCATAATTTTATGGCGGCAAACACCCGCTTCTGGGGCGTCATGCTGCTTAGCGCGTCGGCTGTATTCAACGCTCTGCATTTTGCAAGAGGTATGGGCGTAAATAAATATGTGCTCATATTGTCCGTGGTATCGGCGCTGCTGATTATCGTTAATTATAATATAACGGGATTTTTAACCACGTCCAGGGCGGCGGAGCTTGCAAAGGCTTGCGCGGGCGTTAAAAACATAACATTCGATTTCTTTGACGAGGAAAAAACGACAGGCAGGCTGCGGTTTATCCCCGCTGTCGCCATCGGCGCCGCGACCGCCGCCGTAATGGCGTTTATGCCGCTTTACGGCGCGCTTCTGCCGTTTGCGGTGTTCGGAATGTTGCTTGTGCTGCAGTATCCGGTAACGGGCGTTTATGCCGCTGTATTTGTGGCGCCTCTTATCCCGTTTTCTTCCATTCCGCTTGCGGGCATTTGCATGTGGACGATACTTTCGGTGGTGATAAAATCATTTACCGACAGCCGGTTCAAGTGGAAAAGAGAGGGCACGGGCGCGGCGCTTATACTGTTCCTTGCGGTGCTTTTGATATCGTGTATTTTCTCATTTGCCATGAAGGCAAGCCTTGTGGTATGGGCAATGTATTTTGTGTTTATAATCTTCTACTTTGCGATTATAAACACAATTAAGACGCGAGCGCAGCTCTACGGGCTGTTAAGGTTGTTTGTAATATCGGGAGTGTTTGTCTCGCTTTACGGAATTATGCAGTATATATTCGGCTGGACGACGACGAACGCCTGGATAGACGAGAGTATGTTCGAGGACGACACTATGCGAGTGTTCTCAACGCTTGCCAATCCAAACGTTCTGGGCGAATATCTGCTCTTAGTGCTTCCGGTATCGGCGGTGTTCTTCCTTAAGGACAGAGTAAACACGCTTTCAAAATGGGTGTATCTCGCGTTTTCCGGTATAATATTTCTCTGTCTTATACTCACGCAGTCGCGCGGCTGCTGGCTGGGATTTATGCTGACGGCAGCGTTGTTTATAACCTTCTACGAGGGCAGATGGTGGGCATTTGTTCCGCTTGTGCTGTGCATACTTCCGTTTGTGGTGCCGCAGACGGTTGTTGAAAGACTGCTCAGTATAGGCGATATGAATGACTCGTCCACATCTTACAGAGTATATATATGGATGGGCGCGATAGGAATACTCCGCCACTATCTTGCGGGCGGTATAGGTATGGGCGAGGCGGCGTTTAACGAGGTATATCCGTTTTTCTCATATAATGCAATCATAGCCCCACATTCGCATAACACATTCCTGCAGTTGCTTGTTGAGGGCGGAATACCGGCGCTTGCGGCGTTTGTGGCCGTGGCGGTGGTTTATCTTAAATGCGCGCGGGATATTTATAGGGAGCGGAACAAAAAATCGTTCAATTCAACCATGACGCTCGCGCTTGGCGCAGGTGTGTGCGGGTTCCTGTTCCAGAGCATGTTTGACTACACCTTCTATAATTATCGCGTTATGGCGGTATTTTTCATGGTTCTTGCAATAACCGTAAGTTTTCGCTATGTTCACGGCAGAAACGGAAAGACGCGGACCGAAGGGGGAATGAGGACATGAAAAAAATAATCGAGGTTTCCTCGGACACCAATATCGGCGGCGCGGGGAAATGCCTTTTGACATTGCTTGAAAATTTCAATTATGACGATTTTGAGGTTAAAGTGATACTACCTCCCGACAGTATGCTCAAACCATGTATATACGAGTTGGGAATACCCGTGATTGAGGTCGAGGGCATAGCGGACAAGTCGCTCGATTTTAAATCTATCATAAGACTAAAAAAGATATTCGACGATGAAATGCCCGATTTGGTTCATACGCACGCGAGTATGTCCGCGCGGATTGCCGCGCGTCATTCGGGCGCAAAGGTGGTGTATACGCGGCACAGCGTATTTCCACCGTCAAGACTGCTCACAAGTTTTCCGGGGAAACAGCTTAACGGTATACTGAATAATTTCTATTCCGACGGGATAATAGCGGTCGCGGAGGCGGCAAAGGATAATCTTACCGAAACGGGCGTAAAGGAGTCCAAAATTCGCGTTATACTAAACGGTGTCGAAAGTCTTGGTATGCCGACTGGGGAAGAAAGAACGGAGAGCCGAAAACGTTTCGGGATTGCCGACGGCCAAAAGGTAATATCGATAGTCGCGCGGCTGGAGGATATAAAGGGGCACGACTATTTCATTGAGGCGGCGGATATGCTGCTGCGCGACGGGGTAAACGCAAAGTTTATTATAGCCGGAACAGGCTCCTATGAGGGCAAGCTAAAAGAAAAGGTGAGACAGCTCGAAAGACAGAACGATATAATATTCACCGGCTTTATATCCGACGTTGACAAGCTTATGGGCATAACCGATATTCAGGTAAACGCATCCTACGGCACGGAGGCGACAAGCCTTGCTCTTTTGGAAGGAATGAGCATAGGCGTTCCGGCGGTGGTGTCGGATTTCGGCGGAAATCCCGGAGTCATAAAGAACGGGGAAAACGGCTATGTTGTGACAAAGCAAAATTCGGCCGCGCTGCGGGCGGCAATAAAGCGGCTGCTTAACGACGACGCGCTCTATGCCGAAATGTCACGCAGAAGCCGTGAAATATTCAGGTCAACCTTTACCGCTGCCGCAATGACGCGCAGTACGGAAAAGCTATATAGAGAATTGTTGAAGATGGAGGATTAAAATGGCTGAAAGAAAAAGGAAATGGACGGTTATAGACACCGTTATAGTTATAGTCGTAATCGCTGCCTTGGCGGTCGGTTATAAGATGCTTGGCGGCAAAACGAGTTCGGGAAACAAGACCGCCATAGAGGTTCAAATTCATATAGCAAACCAGGACGCGGCGCTGGGCGAGGCGATAAAGGCCGGCATAGGCGACGAGGTCACGCTAAGTCTCACGGAAAAGGATTCGGGAATACTTAAGGCTGTTGATATAAAGCCTGCGGAGATTATGGTGTACGACTCGATAAAGGGCGAATATAAGCTGGACACCGCCGGAGATAATGTCGATATTTACGCGACGGTCGAAGCGGAGGTCGAGGAAACGGATTACGCGTTCCTTGCGGGAAGCACACAGATTAAGGTCGGCAACGCCACGCCGTTTCGGGGCAAGGGCTACGCGACGGAAGGCAATGTTATAGTAATCGAAAAGGTGGGTGAATAATATGAATAAGGACGGAAAAATAAAAGGGAAATTCAATATTATAGACCTTCTTGTAATTCTTCTGATAGCCGCTGTCGCAGTGGGTATATGCGCAAGGTACGGCAGCAGGATAACAACCGCCGTAAAGTCGGATGAAGAATTTGTATACGTGGTAAGAGTTATGGGCGTGCGGCAGTTTACGATTGACGCATTGGAGGAGACCTATAACACTCACAGCCGGCTTACCGACAAAAAGGCCACCGTTGATTTGGGTGAGATTATAGATATAAAGACCGAGCCGACCAGCGCGCTCTCGCAACGAGCGGACGGTTCAATGGTATACGCGCCCATGCAGGACAGATATACGGCGTATGTTACAATAAAAACACGCGGAAAGGAGTCGGATAACAGCTATATAACCGCTGATTCAAACGAGCTTTCAGTAGGACGCGTACCGGAGATTTACTCGAAATACGTTCATACATCGGGAACGATTATGAGCGTTGAAAAGACAGGAAATTGATAATACCAAACACCCTGCGACATACTTTACGCAGGGTGTTTTTTGCGATCTCTGCCGTCTTGAACCCTATTCAAACTGACGAAAAACACGAGGGATTTATGTGGATAATATCAATTGTTTTTTTATGGAAAATATGATAAAATAAAGGATAGAATAAATAACATTGGAGGGGAAAACACGCGGGGTCGGAAAACACGCGGGGTCGGTTCTCGCGTGTTTTTCTAAAGATATAGCGCAATGGTTGAATATTCCCAATATAAATTATAGTCAGACGCAAGAGGAGATTGTATTAAGTGAAACGGAACTTATATCCTCAATCAATGAAAAAAACGGCGTAGCAATTTTATATGGATATTATGATGAAAATAATCAATGGAGCAATGGACACTGGTGTGTGGTGGGCGGATTTATAAAATCATCAGACAACACGGAGATTATTTTTGAAAGAATAGATCCACTAGGCGGTATACGTGAATTTATAAGTTATGAATCGCTTAAAAAATATGATTCCACAAGGCGATGGTTTGAAACAGCATATTAATGAATGGAGGATAATGGGTATGAGAAGCAGAGTGAGGTATATGCGAATATTAGTTCTTGTATTGATAGCTATAATACAAAGAAATGTATTTGCAGATAATAGTATATATATTATGGATAATATGAATTTTGGATGTTCTGCTGATCTAGGAGAAATACAGATTGAGCCTATATCTGACATACGGAGTTCGGTCTTTGAAAGTGATTTTTTACACCAATATGCATTATATGATAGCGTTATTTATGAAATTACAGAAGAGGGAAAAGTGGAATATAAACCGTCTGCATTTGATGTAATATCATTTAAATATTTTCCGTTCGATGAGCTGTCGGACTTGAAATGGTTTGAGGATTATTTATTTAAGAACAAAAATATACATGAAAAGATAAACTTTGTTATGTATAAAATTAATAAATATGAATATGAGAAATATCGTAGAAAAAACATGAAAGAAGCGTGGCTTTTTACTGATGATAATATTTATATTGTAGATTTGAAATTCGCATCCGATCCATCACTGAATGATAGTGTGTTTGAAGAAGTCAAAGGGATTTACACTTATGACGAGTGGAAAGATAATGACATATACAGAAATGATGGCAAATGTTTTTTTAATGACAAATTAATATGTGATGGAATATATTTTAATAAACATATGGGCACTATGCCTTTAAGGGCAGTAATTGAAAATATAGGGGGTACCGTAGAATGGAATGATGATTTAAAAGAAACAAAAATCTCATATAATGGGAAATCATATTTATTTAAATATTTTAGTAATCATGGACTTCAAATGTATGATGAAAATGGTAGTTCAATAGTTCTTGGTGTGATGGCTACCAGAGGATTTTATTATATGAAAGATGATACAACATATCTGCCGGAACGTGAAGCAAAAATAGTACTAAAAAATTTAAATGTAAACTATAAATTTGATACAGATAATAAAATACTATTACTTAGTAACACAGGAGGATGACGGTTCTCTCATGTTAATGGCAACACGCGGGGGTCGGTTCGAGACCACTTAAAAAGTGCCTGTTTTCGGGCTATTACTCCCTGCATTTTCCAAATTGTCAAGCACATTTCG
>CANRAG010000091.1 GCA_947628515.1 uncultured Clostridia bacterium
GTTGGCGTTTTTAAGGTCGGTAATGAGCTGCGCCAAATCCTCGATAGAATAAATATCGTGATGCGGCGGCGGCGAAATCAGCGACACACCCGGGGTAGAATGTCTCGCCTTTGCAATCCACGGATATACCTTTCCGCCCGGAAGGTGTCCGCCCTCGCCCGGCTTCGCGCCCTGCGCCATCTTTATTTGCAGCTCTCTGGCGTTTTGCAGATAGTGGATATGCACTCCGAACCGTCCGGACGCGACCTGCTTTATCGCCGAGCAGCGGCTGTCTCCGTTCGGCTCCGGAACAAATCTGTCCGGATTTTCTCCGCCCTCGCCGCTGTTGGACTTGCCGCCCAGGCGGTTCATCGCGATAGCAAGGCACTCGTGCGCCTCGCCCGATATGGAGCCGTAGGACATCGCGCCCGTTTTGAACCGTTTCACTATGCTTTCCACGCTCTCCACTTTGTCTATCGCTATGGGCTTATCTATCGTCTTTATATCGAGCATGCCGCGTATATTGCACTGCTTGCCCCTGTGGCTGTCCATTTCCCTCGCATATTCCTTGTACAGCTTATAGTCGCCCGTGCGGCACGCCGTTTGCAGCTTGTATATGGATTCGGGGTTAAACATATGGTATTCGCCCTTTGCGCGCCACTTATAGTCCCCGCCGGCGGCGAGCGACTTCTTTGACGTTTCCTTGTTAAACGCGGCGTTTACCCGCGCCATGACCTCCTTTGAAATCTCCGCGAGATCCAATCCGCCTATCCTGGTGGTAGTGCCCGTGAAATATTTATCCACAACCGCCGCGTTTATGCCGAGCGCCTCGAATATCTGCGCGCCCGAATACGACGCGATTGTGGAAATGCCCATCTTTGACATTATCTTTACAATGCCGCTCGTAACGGCGTTGTTGTACCGCGAAACGGCCTCGTCATACGTCACGTCCACCATTTTAAGCTTTATCAGTTCGTCTATCGCCTCGTATACAAGGTACGGGTTTATGCCGTTCACGCCGTACCCGACAAGACACGCGAAATGATGCACCTCGCGCGGCTCGCCGGTTTCAAGCACAATTGATACCTTTATTCTCGTTCCCCTGCGTATTAAGTGGTGATGCAGTCCCGACGCGGCGAGCAGCGCCGGTATCGGCGCCTTGTCGCGGTTCGCGCCCTTATCAGAAAGTATTATTATATTATATCCGTTCTCTATCGCTATATCGGCCGCCTCAAATATTGTTTCCATCGCCGCTTCCATATCGTCCTCGGCATGAGTGTTAAAGAGCATGGAGAGCGTAATGGACTTAAACCCCTTCCGGTCTATCGTGCGCAGCTTTAATAAATCCTCATTGCAGAGTATGGGACTGTTCGCCCGTATCTTGCGGCAGTTCAGCTCGCTTGACGTTAAAAGGTTCTGCTCGCAGCCGAAAAGCGTAAACGTGGACGTTACGACCTTTTCCCTTATAGCGTCTATCGGCGGGTTTGTAACCTGCGCGAAAAGCTGCTTGAAATAGTTATATAAAAGCTGCGGCTTCTCCGAAAGCACGGCTATGGGCGCGTCGGTACCCATCGCGCCGATCGGATCCTCGCCCTTTTCGACAATCTGTCTGATCGTCATGTTTATATCCTCCCACGTGTAACCGAAAAGCTTTTCGCGCGTAAGCAGCGGGAGCGATGTATCGTCGCCGTTTTCGCGGTTTACAAACATATTGTCAAGAAACAGCGCGTTTCTGAGCGCCATATCCTTGTTTATCGACCTGGACGCGTTCGCCTTTATCTCGCCCACAAGGTCATGCCAGCTCCGGCCGCCGCCCTCGTTTACGGGTAAGTCCCCGATATCCGTAAGCGTCTTTTTGACCCACTTGCCATACGGCTTATGGTTGGCCTCGTATTCCTTTATCTCATCGTCGGATACTATTCTGCCCTGCGCGGTGTCAATCAGCAGCATCTTGCCCGGATGCAGTCTCTTTTTGGCGATTATCTTTGACCTGTCCACGCCCGTAACGCCGACCTCCGACGCGAGTATTACCATATCGTCCGAGGTAACATAGTATCTTGCGGGACGCAGACCGTTACGGTCGAGCGTCGCGCCCACGAGCGTGCCGTCGGTGAACGCTACCGCCGCCGGGCCGTCCCACGGCTCGGTTATACATGAATGGTATTCATAGAAGCTGCGTAATTTCGCGTCCATCGTGTCGTCATGCTCCCACGGCTCCGGTATCGTCATCATCACCGCGCGCGGCAGCGAGAACCCGGAAAGATGCAGGAATTGCAGATAGTTATCGAGCATTGCCGAGTCCGAGCCATCCTCGTTTATAACCGGCATAATCTTTTCCATATCCCCTTCAAATTCGGGGGTGGAGAACATATTCTCCCTCGCCTTTACCCAGTTGACATTGCCGCGTATGGTATTTATCTCGCCGTTATGTATGATATACCTGTTCGGATGCGCCCTCTCCCACGACGGGAATGTGTTGGTTGAAAACCGCGAATGTACAAGCGCGATCGCCGTTTCCAAATCCTCGTCCTTTAAATCGAGGTAGAACGCGCTCACCTGGTCGGGCGTCAGCATACCCTTATATACAATCGTTCGCGACGAGAACGACGCGAAATAGAAATAGTGATCCATACCGCTCTTTCTTATCCGCTTTTCGGCAAGCTTTGAAATTACGTACAAGCGTCTTTCAAAATCATCGTTGTCCATATCCCTGTCCGCCTTGCCGACAAATACCTGAACGATATACGGCTGCGCCTCCCTCGCGCTGCCGCCTATGCACACGTCATACACCGGAACATTCCTAACGCCCAGCACCGTTTGTCCCTCTGCCTCGATAATCTCCTTGAGCGCGGCAAGGCTCTCCGCTCTCGTGTCGCGGTCGGGCGAGAGAAAGAGCATACCCACCCCGTAATCGCCCTTATCCGGCAGCGGGATATTTTCGTTTTCGCACACCTTGGCCATGAACTTATGCGGCATCTGAATAAGTATGCCCGCGCCGTCGCCCGTGTCAGGCTCGGAGCCGACTCCGCCGCGGTGCGCGAGATTTTTAAGTATCTCGATACCCTGATTTACTATACTATGCGACTTCTTGCCCTTGATATTGGCAATGCAGCCTATACCGCACGCGTCATGCTCAAATTGTGGATCGTATAATCCCTGCTTCCTGGGAAGTCCGTTTACCATTAAATATCATTTCCTTTCATCTATAAATAAAGACGCTTCAATAACACATGGCAGTCACCTGTCGTGTACATTAAAGCGCCTTTGCTTTTTTATGTTCCGTATTCTAAAACCCCGCAGAGTATATTTTATTATACCGCAAGATTTTTAATTCGTCTCATGGCTTCTATTGTGTTCTCCTTCGTTGAGAACGCCGTAAGTCTTACGTATCCCTCGCCGCTCGGCCCAAATCCCGCGCCGGGCGTGGTGACAACGTTCGCGTCCTCAAGCAGCCTGTCGAAGAACTCCCACGAGCCAATGCCGTTCGGAGTTTTTACCCATACATAGGGCGCGTTCTCGCCGCCGTACACGGTAAATCCCGCGTCTTTTAGTCCTTCCCGGATAATCCGCGCGTTTTCAAGATAGTACGCGACATCCGCTCTTGTCTCCGCTCTGCCCTCAGGTGTGTACACGGCCTCGGCCGCTCTCTGTATGACATACGGCACGCCGTTAAACTTTGTACATTGCCTTCTGTTCCAAAGGCCGTTAAGCTCGACTCCGCTGACCTTTAAATCGTGCGGTATAACGGTGTATGCGCATCTCGTGCCGGTAAATCCGGCAGTCTTGGAAAAGCTTCTGAACTCTATAGCAACCTCCTTCGCGCCCTCAATCTCATAAATTGAATGAGGCACGTCCGGATTTGTTATAAACGCCTCGTACGCGCTGTCAAAGAGGATTACGGCCCCGTTCTCTCTCGCGTAGTCAATCCAGGGTTTTAGCTGCTCCTTTGTCGCCGCGACGCCGAGCGGATTGTTCGGGAAGCAAAGGTATATCATATCCACCTTCTCCGCAGGCAGCTTTGGCAGAAAACCGTTTTCTTCAAGGCACGGCATATAATATATATTATTCCATCTGCCCTCTATGTAGTCCCCCGCTCTGCCCGCCATGGCGTTTGTGTCCATGTACACCGGGTATACCGGGTCGCAGATTGCAACCTTGTTATCGACGGAGAAGATGTCGCCGATATTGCCGCAGTCGGATTTTGCGCCGTCGGATATGAAAATCTCGTCCGCCGCTATGTCGATCCCGCGCGGTTTGTAGTCACATTCCACTATTTTGTCTCTTAAAAAGTCGTAGCCCTGCTCCGGGCCGTAGCCGCGGAAGGTCTCCGCCTTCGACATCTCCTCAACCGCCTTATGCATAGCCTCTATAACGGCGGGCACGAGCGGTCTTGTGACGTCGCCTATGCTCATCTTGATTATCTCCCTGTCCGGGTGCGACGCGGAATACGCCGCGCTCTTTTTCGCCACCGTTGAGAACAGGTAGCTGCCGGGAAGCTTTAAATAGTTATCGTTTATTTTTGCCATTTCGTTTCTCCTTCTTTCTATGTATGTCGGTTATATCGTTATTTCGCCGTCGAACACGAACGCCGCCGGACCTGTCATATACACGCAGTTATCGGTTTTGTCCCACTTTATGTGCAGCGTTCCGCCCAGAAGCACGAGGTCGGCCTCGCCGTCAACCAGTCCGTTCAGCACCGACGCAACCAGCGTCGCGCACGCGCCCGTGCCGCATGCGAGCGTTTCGCCCGCGCCGCGCTCCCACACGCGCATCTTTATGGTGTTCCTGTCTACAATCTCGGCAAACTCCGTATTTATGCGGCGCGGAAAAAGCGCGTGATTCTCAAAACATGGGCCGAGCTTTTCTATTTCAAGCCCGTCCGTATCCTCCACATATATAACCGCGTGCGGATTTCCCATCGAAACTCCCGTTACACGGTATTTTTTGCCCGCAGCCTCCACCGGTTGGTTTATGAACCTGTCAAGCTCCGACGCAATCGGTATATCCTTCGGGACAAGTATAGGCTCGCCCATATTCACTCTGACCGTTTCGACCTCGCCGTTATCGTTGAGATTCAGGTCGAGGATTTTTATTCCGGCAAGCGTTTCGAGCGTTATTTGCGTCTTGTCGGTAAGTCCTCTGTCGTGAACATACTTGCCCACGCAGCGAGTGGCGTTGCCGCACATTTCAGCCTGAGTGCCGTCGCTGTTGTACATATCCATTCTGAAATCCGCGACCTCCGACGGACATATGAGCACAAGCCCGTCCGAGCCTATGCCGAAATGGCGGTCCGAAACCGCCTTCGCGGTCGCTCCGGCGTCCTTGATTTTGGCGTCCATGCAGTTAACGTATATATAATCGTTACCCGCTCCGTGCATTTTCGTAAATTTGAATGTCTGCATTCTGATTTCCTTTCCTGTTACTCGTCTGTATTTAAAATGGTGCGGGCGGTGTCGGTAACCCGCGCGCCCGTGTCCATGCTTCTTTTTTGAATGAACCTGTGCGCCTGCTGCTCGGTCATGTGGTATCTCTCCATTAAGAACAGCTTCGCCCTGTTTATAAGCTTTTCCTCCTCAACGGTTCGAACACGCTCTTTGCCGCCGGCGGGGATATGCCCCATAATCACATTCACGGCCGAAACGAGCCGTTGTCGGCTCACCGGCAGCGGCAGCGCCAATATCCGGTCATATTCTATATATTCTACATGCTCGCCCCTGACTATGGAGATTATTTTGCAGCCCGGATGCAGGTTTTCAAAAACATGGTTAACCGTCATATCCGGCAGCTTAAAGCCCATTATAATCAGAACCTCGTCATAATCATGCGCGGCCCGCAGCAGCGACGCGCCGGAATGACATACCGTATGCGACACGCGGTAGCCCGTGCCGTCAAGCATACTCCGAAGCTTTCCCGCCGCTTCATCGGAGGAAAAAGCCAGTATTATCTGTTCCAACGCCCCACCTCCTTATGCGGATTATCGCTTCTTTAATACTGCTCCAAATATCTGTCTATCTCCCATCGGCTGATCACGCGCCGATACGAGTCGTATTCCTCCGCCTTTTTCGCGATATAATTTTCCTTAAGCCTTGCGCCGAGCAAATCCTCCACAAACCGCGACTTGCTCGCAATCCTCAACGCGTCGTTAAGACTGACGGGCATACGCTGTATGCCGAGCATACTCCGCTCCACCTCCGAGAGCGCCGACACGTCCATGCCGATGCTCGGCGGCAGCTCTATAGTCTCATCCTTAATGCCGCAAAGCCCCGCCTTTAGTATCGCCGCAATCGCAAGATACGGGTTTGCCGTTCCGTCCGGCGAGCGGTATTCTATAAACGTGCTCTCAGGCGTCCTTGTCCGCACCGCGCGAATTAAAAGGCTTCTGTTGTTTTCCGACCATGAGATATGGCACGGAGCGTCCGCGCCCGGAATAAATCTCTTGTATGAGTTAACCGTCGGATTGGTTATGCACGCAATCTCGCGCGTGTATTTTAAGAGGCCGGCTATAAATCTGTAGGCTATGGGCGAGAATTTATTGGTTTTCGCGTCGTATTGAAACAGATTTTTCCCGTCCGCCTCAAGCCACATCGAAAGGTGCATACCCGACCCCCATTCGTCCGAAAACGGCTTGGGCATGAACGTCGCGTGCAGACCGTTGCGCTTCGCTATTGTCTTTATAACCATTTTGCTCGTTATTATTGTGTCGGCCATACGCAGCGCCTCGTCGCCGCGCAGCACCACCTCATGCTGGCCGCGAGCCATCTCATGGTGCGACGCCTCGATTACATACCCCATCTCGCTCAAATTAAGGCATATGTCACGGCGCGTGTTCTCGCCGTTATCGAGCGGTGAAATATCAAAATAGCTGCCCTTATCGTTCGTTTCGGTCGTCGGTCTGCCCTTCTCGTCGGTATTAAACAGGAAGAACTCCATCTCCGCTCCGACCTTGAACGTATATCCCATATCGGCGGCTTCCTTTATAACCCTTTCAAGGACCAGACGCGGATTGTATTCGAGCGGCGTGCCGTCCGGCGAGCACACGTCGCATATGAACCTCGCGACCTTGCCGTTATGCGGCCGCCACGGAAAGATTGTGAACGTGGACAAATCCGGATGAAGATACAAATCGCTCTCCTCTATATTTGCAAAGCCGTCTATGGCGGAGCCGTCGAATATGCAGAGGTCGTTAAGCGCGTCGTCGAGCTTATCAACCGTAATAGCCATGTTTCTCATTCTGCCAAGCATGTCGGTAAATTGCAGACGTATAAAGCGCACATCCTCATCCTTGACCCTCTGTAGGATTACTTCTTTAGGTGTCATATGGGTAACCTCCTATTTATATATATGATATTATTTTATCTCATTATTTAAAATAACAAATAAAAAATTAACCAAAAACGGCGCACAAAAAAATCTGTGCGCCCTTGCAACAAACCCATTATAACACAGTTCTTTTCATTTTGCAACAGTTTTTTTGCATTTATTCCGTGGTTTTTGAACAAGTCAAAGCCATACGGATTTAACTCAATCCAAAACCGCGCTATTGCAATCATCCGGCATCTATGGTATAATAAGTATAAAATTATTTAATATACCTGTCAACGGGGTGATTTCATGAAAAAACATGTGAACTATATCGACTATCTGCGCGTATTCGCCATAATGGCGGTCACGCTTATTCACTGTCTGCCCGCAGAGGGCGCGGAGCTTTCCGCAGGCGGAGAATATTTTGTACAGGCGCTGCATTCATGCCTGAACTTTGCCGTGCCCGTTTTTGTTATGATAACGGGCGCGCTCATGCTCGACCGCGACGAGAGTGTGAAAAAGACAATGCAAAGAACGCTTCGGCTGCTTGTCGTGCTTTTCATATTCGGCACGGCGGCGTCATGGCTCGAATATTTTTTCAATTCCCGCGAGCCGCTCGGCGCGTTAAAAAGCGCGGTTCTTTCCGTGTTTGGCGGGAACTCGTGGAGCTTCACGTGGTTTTTATATATGCTTATAGGCGTGTACCTGACGCTGCCGTTGTTCAGACTGTTTGCGACGGGCGCAAAAGATGACGTTATTAAATATATACTGGTAGTCCTGTTTATAATGAACAGCGTAATTCCGTGCATAAACGGGTTCTCGGGAAAAACCGTGATAGATTTCTATCTGCCCGTAAACTCCGTATACGCGCTGTATCTGCTGCTCGGATATTATATCGCGCGCCGCCGCTCCAATCCGGCGCCGGCGGCGGTCTGCGCCGCCGTTATAGCCGTATGCGCCGGACTTTTCGCGCTTGCGCTATTCCTGCGTCCGACGCGAGAATTTGAGCGGATGGACTACATCTGCGGCTATGCGTCGCCTATCACCGTTGTTATGGTATGGGCGGTATTTACATTGGTAAAAAGGCTCAACACAAGTCCCGCGATTATCCGACTAATAGCCCGAAACAGTTTCGGAATATACCTCATACACTGCTTTTATATACATATAGCCGAATATATATTGGACATGGAAAAGAGTCTTTCCGTTATGCCTGTAATGTTTATAGCCGTATTTTCACTCTCGCTTGTCACCTCAATGGCGCTGAACAAAATTCAGTCCGCATTGAATATTCATTTAATCTAATCCCTGTCCGGATACCGCCGCGAACGCGGCGGCGGGCGGGCGGCAAACGCCGTCCGTATTCTCCGTTACAATGACGGGCTTTTTGCACGCGGCCGCGCATACGCATAATATCGCGGCGCATACCAAAACGGCAGCCCGTTTTAAAAATATTTTCCTCATCTTCTTATTCCATCATAGCTTCTATAAGCTCCGAACCGATATATGTGTAGTCGTCAACAAGATACGGTATTGTCGCAAGCGCGATAGGCGCGCCGTCGATATAGGCCGTGCCGTTGCCGAGCTGGAGCATAACGGTTTTGCCGTTTAACATTCCCGCGACAGCGTCATGCTTCTCCAGCCACTCCACAGCGCCGCCGTGCTCGGTAAAGGTCTTTCGCATACCCACGTCGCCCGATACGGTAAACGCGTCACATTCTCCGCCCCTGCTGTATACGTCTATTTCAATCGTCCAGTCGTCGTTATAGCCGTCCGGCATCGCGTAGCCGATAACCACCGGCGTTTCCTTTCTTGACGGCAGCGCCCTTGCGGGAACATATTTTACAAACGAATTCCGCAGTATGCCGCTCTCGTCATATGCCGATACCACAAACGCCGCCGCGCCGTCATAGAAATAGTTCTTTACCGCGTTTACCGCCTCAAGCTCTGTTTTGCTTTCGTTAAACACGGCGGTATTTATTGTGAATATATCGCTTGTTATAATGCCGATTTCCGCCGTATCCCCCGCTATTTCGCCGTCAGGCGCTTCGGGGGACACGAAAACGCGCACGGTTCCCTCCGCCGCGTCCTCCGGCACTTCGAGCACGCCGTCGGCGCTTATCGCCGCGCCGCCGCCCTCGGCGCTGTAGGTAACCGCCACGGGATAGTCCAATACCTCGCCCGCTCTGTACGCCTTTACGTCAAG
>CANRAG010000092.1 GCA_947628515.1 uncultured Clostridia bacterium
CGTTCAATATAGACAATATTAAGCTGTACGGGGACATTGTTATACCGGAGATACCGGATACGATTGCCGATACCGGCTTTGAGTATTGCGAGACTGAAACCGAAGCACCGGGCGGGTTGTTTGGCTGGAACGGCAACGCGGATAATATCTATAAGATAATGTCATCGGCGGAAAAAGGCAAGTATCTTTGTATAAATGCCGATAAGGATAGAGCGACGACATATACTTTGCCAAGCGATCCCGGAACGGAAAAATTTACTCTTTCGTATGATTTCATGTATCCGTCGGGAGACGGCGCGGGGTATCAGCTCAGATTGGGTGACGGCACCGATATAGGGGTAAACCTTCAGTTCAAACAGGACGGCATTACAGCCAATGCAAACGGTGAGAATATCAATCTTTTCAGCGGAGGTCTCGAAACCGATAAATGGCATGAAATTGATATTATTGTCGATCCGGCAAACGCAAAATATAACGCGTATTTAGACGGTCAAAGTCTAAAAACAGATATAAGCTTCCGCGAGAGTCCACAGAATTTGATGAAGTTTATACTCTATCCCATTGTCGATGAAAACGTATTGGCCGTAGACAACCTTAAGCTTGTTCGCGGTGAGTATATTCCGGATCCGCCTAAGCTTCGCACATTGTATGACGAGAGCTTTGACGGTATGGAGCCGGGCAGCGCCGTTACGAGCTGGTCAAGAGGAGTTATGAACGTAGAGCCGAGAGAAGACGGCAACGGAAACTGCGCGGCGCTTAAGCTTGAGAATATACCGTCGCCGGTGATAACGGATTATTATCTGCCGCAGGTTTTAAAGGAGGACGATTTTACATTCTCCATGGACGTCATGATGGGCGAAAGCAATTCGAACAGTTTGCAGTTAAATCTTATTTCAAATGAGTCGAGCGGCACAGGAGATATGCAGCTTGCAAGTATAATGATTGACGAGGGTGCGATGACGCAATATTACACGAGCAATAGCGAGTCATCATACACGAATAACTGTCTTATGCCGGGTATCGGCAGAAACCGGTGGCACAATATCAAGTTTGATTTCCATTTGGCGGACAAAAATTTCGATATGTACATGGACGACGTCCTTAAGGCGGAGAATATACAATTCCGCTATTCCGCGGCCGAGAGTTTTAAATATATCCGGATAAACGCGGGCACGACGGGCAAGGATTATGAAATGTATTTTGATAACATCAAGGTTTGCCGAGGCCGTGACGGAGTATATTTTAAACCGATAGAGCTGCTTAATGGATCGGGCGCGATTTTGTCGAAGCTTACTCCCGGCGAGACTGTGACCGGAAGATTTTACGCGATGAACGCGGGCGCGGCTGCCGTTAGCGCCGATATAATGTCGGCAGCGTATGCCGAGGGTTACCTAACATCCTCCGACGCGCAGCGGGTCGTAATACCGGCGGACGACGGGGCATGGAACGAATACACCGTTTCCGCAGCGGTTAATGAAGCGGATGACGCGGTCAAGGTGTTCGTATGGGACGACAACATGAAGCCGCTTATGGACGTCGGGGCATATATAAACAATCCGGCGGAAAAGGACGAGGCGGTATTGTATATCGTAGGCGATTCCACAGTAGAGTATCTGAACAGCTCGATGTATCCGGACCGAAAGGGATGGGGAGCTGTGATTGGAGACTATTTGAGTGACAGCCTGACCGTTAAGAATAATGCCATAGGAGGCAGAAGCTCAAAGTCGTTCATTACAGAGGGAAGATTATCCGTTATAGAAAATCAGTTGAAGGAAGGCGACTATCTTATGGTTCAAATGGGGCATAATGATAGAAAGACCGACGAGTATTATTATACTAATCCCGAAACGAGCTATAAGGAAAATCTGGCTAAATATGCCGCGGTTGCGAAAGCGAAAGGGGCGCATTTGATTTTTGTTACCCCGCCCGTATGTCTGCGCATCATAGGAGATTATGAGGGATTTGATTACGAGGGCAACGGAAGCGGCATTGGTCTGTACGCGGACGCTATGAAGGAGTTTGCGCAGGAAAACAATTTACCGGTTATAGACTTGTATTCCATCTCGATGAATAAGTTTAACGAGCTCGGCGTTGAATATTGCCGTGAGAACATTTTTATGTATAATCAGATCGCAACGGGCAGTGACGATATCTGTAAAGACGGAGTGCATTTCCGTGAGTTTGGCGCGAGGATGCTGGCGCAGTTTATTACGGAAAGCATCAAGGAGCAGGGAATTGTTATGTCTGAATTTGTAAAATAAGAGATTGCACTCTTGTCAATACAAAATAATAATTTGACATTTCATCCGTTTTGTTGTATACTTGATATATGTTTATATGAAAATTTATCATGTAAAAGGAATATGTATGCACAAGGAGGAAAAAAATGAGTGTTAAAATTTCAAATTCGGTAAAGTATATAGGCGTTGACGATAAAACTCTTGACCTGTTCGAGAGTCAGTATATCATTCCGAACGGCGTTTCGTATAATTCATATGTTATACTTGACGAAAAGACGGCGGTAATGGATACGGCGGACGGCAGAGTGGCGGACGAGTGGCTTAAAAATCTTGACGCGGCGCTTTGCGGCGTAAGGCCGGACTATCTGGTAATATCACATCTTGAGCCGGACCATTCCGGCAGCATAGGCGCGTTTCTAAAAAAGTATCCGGACACGACATTGGTAATGACCGCAAAAGCGGCGGCGATGTTTGGGCAGTTCTTTGATACCGACGCGGCGATTATGACGGTCAAGGAGGGGGACACGCTCCCGCTCGGCGCGCATACGCTTACGTTTATTTTAGCGCCGATGGTTCACTGGCCGGAGGTTATGCTTGAATATGAGTCGAGCGAGAAAATTCTGTTTTCGGCCGACGCGTTCGGCAAGTTCGGCGCGCTCGACACGGACGAGGACTGGGCATGCGAGGCGAGACGTTATTATTTCAATATAGTCGGAAAGTACGGCGCTCCGGTAACGACCCTGTTAAAAAAGGCGGCGGCGCTCGATATTAAAACTATATGCCCGCTGCACGGCCCCATTCTTAACGACAACCTGGAGTATTATATAAATAAGTATAAAATCTGGAGCAGCTACGAGCCGGAGGACAAGGGCATATTTATAGCCTACGCCTCAATTCACGGCAATACAAAAGAAGCGGCGTTAAAGCTAAAGGAGATGTTAGAGGCGCGCGGAGCGCAAAAGGTATCGATAACTGACCTTGCAAGGGACGATATGGCAGAGGCTGTCGAGGACGCGTTCAGATATGACCGCATGGTGCTTGCGGCGTCGAGCTATGACGGAGGCGTGTTCCCGCCTATGGAAAGCTTTCTTAGCCACCTTAAATCAAAGACATACCGGAACAGAACCGTTGCGATTATAGAAAACGGCTCATGGGCGCCGACAGCGGCGAAGGTGATGAAAGCGGAGCTTGAAACGATGAAGGACATAACAATAGTCGAGCCTGTGGTTACGATAAAGACAAGGCTTAAGGACGAGAGCGACCTAAACGCGATATGCGACGCGCTGCTGTGACACAAAACACCTAAATTCGTCCGAAAACGACCGGTATTAGGTTAAAATAGCTAATAAACATACTGAAAATTTTACATTTCCGATAACAGAAAAAAGTTGTTTTTATTAAGTTGTTGTGGTATAATTGTATTGAATCAGAAAACAACAGACATAATCCGATTGCATGGGAGGAGTAATCTGATGAACATTGCATTTATAGCTCACAACAGCAAGAAGGAGCTTTTGGTGGAGCTCTGCATTGCCTATGAAAAGGTATTGGCACAGCATAATTTATTCGCAACGGGACCTACAGCCAACGTAATCAGTGAGAATACAAGTCTGAAGGTTTATCGTTTCCTTTCCGGCTATGACGGTGGTGACGTGCAGATAAGCACAAGAGTGAGATACAACGAGATAGATCTTGTGCTGTTTTTTATCGACCATAACGACCCTGCGGCTACGGACAATGATGTGGCGGTACTCCTGCGCTCGTGCGACAGCATGAACGTGCCGATCGCCACAAACCTTGCCACGGCAGAGGTGCTTATTCACGGTCTTGAAAACGGAGACTTTATGTGGCGCGATATTATTCATGAAAAAAAACCGTCGTAAGACGGTTTTTTTGTTATGGAAACGGTGGTATAAGCCCGATCGCGCCGGCGGGCGGCGTGATATGTATTATGTACAAATATAAATAGATGTTATTTGATAGAATTGTTCAAAAAAACCATAAAATGACTAAAAATTAATGTTTTTTTGCGGATTTTTATATATAAATATTACATGGAATGTGATAAAATATTAAAAGAAATTTATGAATCTTAAAAGAGGAGGAGAATTTATGAAGATTCAGACAAAAAAGGAAACTTCTGCCAAGAGAAAACTCGGCGTGATGTTTTATCTCAAAAGAGACTGGCAGCTCTACGCGCTTATAGCAATACCTCTATTGTTTATAATCGTGTTCAAGCTTTTGCCGCTTCTCGGACTTTCAATAGCGTTTCTCGATTATAATCCTATTCTCGGATTTTCGGATTCGCCGTTCATCGGTTTTTCGGTATTCAAGGAAATATTCACATCCCGTGAATTCTTAATCGCTTTGAGAAACACATTGGTACTCAATGTATTCGACCTCATCTGCGGTTTCCCGATGCCGATTATACTCGCAATTCTCCTGACGGAGATTACCTGCGGATGGTATAAGAAGCTCACTCAGACATTACTTTACCTGCCGCACTTCCTTTCATGGGTTATCATCGCGGGTATCGCGTATCAGCTCTTTGCGCCTTCAACCGGTATCATTAACGTAATGATGGGAACACATATCCCGTTCCTTACGGAGAAATGGCACTGGGCCGTAATGTACATACTCTCGGCCGTATGGCAGAGCATGGGTTGGGGTACAATTATATACCTCGCGGCAATAACGGGCATAAACGGCGACCTCTATGAAGCGGCGTCAATAGACGGCGCGGGACGTTGGAAGAAGATATGGCACGTAACGCTTCCGGGCATGAAGCCGACAATCGTTGTTATGCTTATCATGGCTCTCGGACGTCTTATGGGTTCAAACTTCGAAAGAGTTAACGTATTGTCAAATACGTCGGTTAAGGATTTTTCGGAAGTTATCGCTACATACGTTTACCGTGTAGGTCTTGAGTCGAACCGGTTCAACATTTCAACAGCGGTTGGTTTGTTCCAGTCGGTAGTCGGTCTTATCCTCGTTCTTGCTTCGGATAAAGTGGCAAAGGCTCTTGACGAAGGCGGATTAGTATAAGGAGGTTCATAAATATGGAAAACAAGATTAAAAAGAGTACGGGCGACAGAATTGCGGACGTAATCATATACATACTTATCGGATTACTTTCATTTATATGTATACTCCCGTTCTTCCACGTAATATCGACTTCAATCAGTTCAAATACCGTGGTTGCCGCCAACAAGGTATGGTTCCTGCCTATCTTCACCGGCGAGGGCGCGGGCGTTAACATAGACGCGTATAAGCAGGTTATCGCCGATTCATCAATCAGATGGTCATTTATCTATACGGTAATCATAACCGTATTGTTCACATTGCTGGGCTTGTTCCTTACAATCTGCGCGGCATACGCGCTCTCAAGAGAGAGAATGATGGGAAGAAAGACCATAAACACAATCTTCATAATCACAATGTATTTCGGCGCCGGCCTTATCCCGGACTACTTATTGCTCGATACATTGGGACTGCTCGATACAACCGCTGCGCTCGTCTGTCCGCTGGCGATATCGGCATATAATATGATTATCCTGCGAACGGCGATGACGGCGATACCGAAATCGCTTGAGGAGGCCGCCCAGCTTGACGGCTGCGACGATTTCAGAATTTTGTTCCAGGTTATGCTCCCGCTCGTGGTGCCTACGCTTGCAACGCTCGCACTGTTCTACGCGGTAGGTCGTTGGAACTCATATTCGGACGCTATGTACTATATTCAGAACGACGCGTTGAAGCCGTTACAGTATAAGCTGTATCAGCTCGTTGCCGCCGCTGCGGAGAGCAGCGCTCTTGAAGCGGACGCGGGCGCTCAGGCGCAGAACGCGGAGGTTGTTAAATCGGCGACCATCATGTGCGCGACAATTCCGATTATCATCGTGTATCCGTTCATCCAGAAGTACTTCGTATCAGGCGTTATGATCGGTGCCGTTAAGGAATAATAGGGAGGAGTTAAGGACTATGAAATTCAGAAAGATTATATCAACGATCGCCGCGGTTTCCGCTCTTGCGGCTACAGCGGCAGGCCTTGGCGGCTGCTCGCTCGGCAACAGAGCTCCGGCGGTGATAGATACCGAGGCTCTTCTAAAGATTGAAGATCCGGAAAACTACGTATACGACGAGAGAATAACTCTTAAAATCCCCGTATACGACAGAGGACAGTCGGGACTTCCGCCGGTAACGGATAACTACTGGACACAGCTTGTTCAGAAGGAATTCGGCGACAAGCATAATATCGAGGTGAAGTTCATTTCAATCCCCAGAGCGGGCGAGGTAACGAAGTTCAACCAGCTCATGGCGGGTAAGGTAAAAAATCAGCCGGATATTCTGTTCCACTACGATTATCCGCAGGTTATTACATACGCTAAGCAGGGCGCGTTCCAGACCATTGACGAAAGACTTATAGAGCACTTCGCTCCGGACTATTATGAGAACACAAAGGACCTTGAGGAATATACATACGTAAACGGAGAGAGAAAGCTTTTGGGCGGCACAAGACCGAAGGCATACAACTTCGTAAGCGTTATCCGCAAGGACTGGGTCGAGGCAGCCGGATACAAGGCTCCGCAGACAGCCGAGGAGGAGGCTGACTGGGAGATGACAGAGGACGAGTATTTCGATATGCTCCAGAAGTTCAAGACAATGCAGGTGGGCGGAGCGGACACAATTCCGCTTGCATTCTCGCTCCCGAACGCGAACTTCTCAAACCACGGCTACAGAGATTATCCGCTGACGGCAAAGGATTGGGCGCTTTATGCCGACCTTTCGGTTGCGTCTCTCACATGGGAGCCGACCTATAAGCAGTTAAAGTACGACTGGGAGCTTAACCAGAAGGGACTTATTTCATCAGAGTGGAATATCGACCAGAGCGGCGACACGTCAAAGCAGAACTTTGTATCGGGTAAGCAGGGTACTTACGGCTTTTACCTCACAAAGTCAAACGACGTTTTGGGCGCTCTTACAGACCTCGTAAGCGACGCGGATGTTGTTCTCGCGCCGTCGGTTAAGTCTCTTGAAGAGGATACGGGCGAATATATCGTAAAGGGCGGACGTTCGGATAACCCGTTCGGTCTTATGTCCGGTATTAACGTTCACTGCGAGCATCCGGAGGCCGTGCTTATGTACTTCGAGTGGCTCCAGGATAACCTTGAGCTTATGCAGTACGGTATCGAGGGACAGAACTATAAATTGGAGAAGTTCACAATGGACAACGGCGAGACCTTTGACATCAAGGTTATCGACGATTCATACCAGGGTGAGAGCCGCTTCAACTACAATTCAAACAAGGATATGTGGTGTCTTGTAACAGAGGGCAGAGTGGGCGACACTCCCGACGAGGATCTCGCTATCGCGATTTACACATACGCGCCGAAGGGCTATGAGCATCTTATAGAGGCCAACTATATAAGAACGCAGAGAGGCGATTACAGAAACTACATCGACTTCCTGTTCGACCGTTCGATCGACTCGCTCGCGGATAAGAGCGCGACGCTTCTTGAGGACTTCAGGCAGGCCGCGACAGACTGTATAAACGCAAAGACCGAGAAGGAGTTTGACGACGCGTACAAGACATGGTGCAAGAGATACCTTGACGACGGCTATCAGGAAATTCTCGACGAAAAGACAGCCGCGTACGAGGATATGAAGAAGAATGATAAGCTTGCGGAGGAGCTGCCGTACGGTATCAGACCGGACGACGACGACAATAAGCGTTACATGGCTCCTGTTCCCGAGGGACTTGAGGATACCGCCAATTCGGCAGAATACGGTAAAAAGGATTAATATCATACAACCACACCCGAAATCGGGTGTGGTTGTATTTTTTAAAATTAGTAAATATAGATTGATTTTTTATGAGATATGTTATATAATATACATGTTTAAATTTGTGCCGCAAGGCAGGAAAGGAGCGGAATATGGGAGGAATATTCGGCGTAATATCAAAAAGGAACTGTGTTCCGGATTTGTTTTTCGGCATTGACTACCATTCACACCTCGGCACCAAGCGCGGCGGTATGGTGGTTCATGGCCAATCCGGCTTTAACAGAGCCATTCACAACATTGAAAATTCACCGTTCAGAACAAAGTTCGAGCATGATGTAGAAGAAATGGAGGGCAACTCGGGAATAGGCTGTATTTCGGATAATGAACCTCAACCGCTTATAGTTCGGTCGCATCTGGGCAACTTTGCAATCACAACTGTGGGTATTGTGACAAACAGTGACGAGCTCATAGAGCTGGCGTACAATAACGGCACACCGCATTTTCTTGAAATGAGTGGCGGCAACATAAACCAGACGGAGCTGGTCGCCGCCATTATAAATCAGAAGGATGATATTATACAGGGCATAAGGTATGCCCAGGAGGTAATAAAGGGGTCCATGACAATGCTCCTGCTAACGCCCGACGGCATATATGCCGCGCGCGATTTGCTCGGCAGAACCCCGCTCGTAATAGGCAGAAATAAAGACGGCTTCTGCGCGTCTTTTGAGAACTTTGCGTACCATAATCTCGGCTACACCGACTATAGGGAGCTTGGCCCGGGCGAGATTGTTTACATAACATCGGACGAAGTTAAAACGGTCGCGCCCGCGGGTGAAAAGATGAAGATTTGCTCATTCTTATGGGTGTACTATGGCTATCCCACGTCAAGCTACGAGGGCATAAACGTGGAGAGTATGCGCTACCGCTGCGGCGCGAAGCTTGCGCAGCGCGATAATAATAATGTCGAGCCGGACTATGTGGCGGGCATACCGGATTCCGGCACGGCCCATGCGGTGGGATACGCCAACGAGTCGGGAATACCGTTTGCAAGACCGTTTATAAAATACACTCCCACATGG
>CANRAG010000093.1 GCA_947628515.1 uncultured Clostridia bacterium
CCGCCTTCTTTGCCGCCTCAGCCGTCTCATATACCGGTATACCGTATGCCTCAGCCTTCGCCGCGCTCTTTGAACCCGCGCGGAGACCAACGATTACATTTACACCGCTGTCCTTAAGGTTCTTCGCGTGAGCGTGTCCTTGTGAACCGTATCCTATGATAGCAACCGTCTTGCCGTCGAGCAGCTGAAGGTTACAGTCGCTCTCATAGAAAACTCTTGCGTTCTGATCTGATGTTTTTGCCATTTGTATTACCTCTTTCCTATTAATACATAATTATATATAAAAACACACGCCTGTGTTTTTTACTTATCCAGCTTGAGCGTGTTTGCGCCCCGCTCAAGCGCGGTCATGCCCGTTCGGGCAATTTCCTCTATGCCGTAGCTCTCAACCATTTTCAAAAACGCGTCCAGCTTCTGATCCGATCCGGTTACCTCCGCAGTTATCGTGGTCGGTGAAATATCCACGACATTTGCTCTGAACACGTTCGCGATTTCAATAATCTCGCCTCTGTTTTTGGGATGCGACTTGATTTTTACAAGAACAAGTCCGCGCTTTACCATTTCCTGATCCTTAAGAGTCTTTATCTTAATGACCTCCATAATCTTTGAAAGCTGCTTTGAAACCTGCTCGACCATGTACACGTCGCCCTTCACCTCAATGGTAATTCGCGAAATATTTTCATCGACGGTCGGGCCTACCGAGAGCTGATGAATATTGAAGCCCCGTCTTGTGAAAAGTCCCACCACTCTTGAAAGGACGCCGGCATGGTTCTCTACGAGAACGGATAATGTATACTTCTCCATGCTTACGCCTCCTTCTTAATATACTTAATATTTTCCTCGTTAAGCGACTCGCCCGTAGGCTCATACGGGCTTACGTTTATTATAAGCATATAGCTTTCCTTATCGGCAAGCATAGCCCTTATAGCGTCGTCAACCTGCGAATTCTCGGAAATCGTCATGCTCTTTATTCCGTACGCGTCAACAAGCTTCGCAAAATCGGGGCTGCCGCCCTCAATGTCAACCATCTGATAATTTGAATTGTAGAACAAATACTGATGCTCATGCACCATACCCAAACGGTCATTTTTAAAGAGCACCATTTTTACCGGTATATGGTACTGGCGCATTGTTCCGAGTTCGGGTAGATCCATCTGGAAGCTGCCGTCGCCCATAACCGCGATTACCGGCTTTTCGGACTGCGCCTTTGACGCGCCTATAGCGGCGGGAAGCCCGTATCCCATCGTACCAAATCCGCCCGACGTAAGAAAGCCCTCCGGCGTCTTTATCGTAAAGTTGTTCGCGCACCAAAGCTGGTTCTGCCCGACCTCCGTTGTGAGATACACTTCCGATTTTGTTATCTCCGAAAGCCTTCTAAGGAAATATTTCGGGCTTACAAACCCGCTGTCCGCCGCTTCAAATTTCGATGTAAACCTTTCTCTCAGCTCGTCCGCTTCGGCCTTCCACTCCCCGGGAGCTGTCCAACCTTCAAGCATGGGAATAAGCTGCTTTGTGACATCCTTTATATCACCCACCACGGGAATATACGGCTGCATATTCTTGCCGATTTCCGCCGGGTCAATATCTATGTGTATAAGCTTGTCGGCTCCTTCAAGTCCCTTTATATTCGCAACGCTTCTGTCGCCCAGCCTTGTGCCCATCGCGATTACAAGATCCGAGCGGTTGAAAATAATATTAGCGCGCTTCGCGCCATGCGAGCCTATCATACCGTAAAAAGCGTCGTCGTCAGTGGGGATAACTCCCAGCCCCATCATTGTGGACAGCACCGGAATTCCCGTCTTTTTTGTAAGCTCTCTTATTTCCTTAACAGCGCCCGAACAGCATACTCCGCCGCCCGCCAAAAGGATTGGCTTCTTCGCGATCTTTAGCGCTTCCGCAACCTTTTTTATCTGCGCCTCGTTTGCTCTGCCCCGCAGCTTGTAGCCGCGAAGATTTATTTCGTCTCCGCCGCCGCCTTTATACTCGTCCTTAAGAACATCCATGGGGAAATCTATAAGCACCGGCCCCGGTCTGCCCGTGGTCGCAATATGGAACGCCTCGTTAACTATTCTTAAAATTTCATTTACATCCTTAACGAGATAGCTATGCTTTGTGAAAGGAAGCGTTGAACCGATTATGTCAACCTCCTGGAACGCGTCCTTGCCTATCAGCTTTCTGTTAACCTGTCCGGTAATCGCAATCATGGGGATTGAGTCCATATATGCCGTGGCAATGGCGGTAATAAGATTTGTGGCTCCCGGCCCCGACGTTGCCGTGCACACCCCCGCGCAGCGTTTAACACGGGCATACCCCGACGCCATATGCGCCGCTCCCTGCTCATTTCTTGAAAGAACATAGTCTATTGAAGAATGTGATATGCTTTCTATGAACGGAGCATTGGCCGCGCCCGGATATCCGAAAATTGTCTTGACGCCGTTTGACTCCAGCGCTATTACCGCGAGATCCGCACCTGTCATATTTATACCCCTTTCGTACTTGTTTATAATCTCTATTATTTTATCAGCTTTTCATTCGCTTGTCAACCGATTTTAAGATAATTGTTTGATTTGCAAAGTAAACGCGGCAAAAACACAGGCATACACCCTTATGCCATGCTCTTTTTCCTGCCTGCCGCCTTGCCTCTGAGGTCGGTTTGGAGGATGCGTTTTCTCATCCGCAGGTGGTGCGGAGTTACCTCCAACAGCTCGTCCTCGGCAATAAAGTCAAGGCATTGCTCAAGCGACATATCCTTTGGCGGCACGAGCTTTAACGCGTCGTCAGAGCCTGACGCGCGCGTGTTTGTAGCGTGCTTTCTCTTGCATACGTTTATTGTTATGTCCTCGTCTCTGCCCGTCTCGCCTACAATCATACCCTCGTACACCTCAACGCCGGGGCCGATAAAGAGATTGCCCCGCTCCTGCGCGTTAAAAAGTCCGTATGTGATGCTTGTGCCGTTTTCCCACGCTATAAGCGTACCGTGATTTCTCGCGGCAAAATCGCCCTTATACGGCTCATAACATTCAAGAACAGAGTTGACTATAGCCGTGCCCTTGGTCGCCGTCATTATCTCGCTCCTGAACCCTATAAGCCCTCTGGAAGGTATTAAAAATTCAAGTCTTGTATAATTCTGCGCGGTGGGAACCATATTCGTCATATTACCCATACGGTTTACAACCCTGTCCACAACAGCGCCCGTGTAATCCGTAGGAACGTCAACCGTAAGCCGCTCGACCGGCTCGCATTTTACACCGTCTATGTTCTTATATATTACAACCGGATTCGATACCTGGAACTCATAGCCCTCGCGCCGCATATTCTCTATAAGAACCGAGAGATGGAGCTCGCCGCGTCCGGACACGGTAAAAGCCTCGGTGGTGTCGGTGTCCTCCACCCTCAGGCTGACGTTTGAATCAAGCTCCCTATACAGCCTGTCACGCAAATGACGCGATGTTACAAACTTCCCGTCCTGTCCCGCAAACGGGCTGTCGTTCACGCTGAATGTCATTGAGAGCACGGGATCGTCAATCTTTACGAACGGAAGTGGCTCAACCCTATCCGGAGCGCATATCGTCTGGCCGATATTTATATCCGAAATACCCGAAATCGCAACCACGTCGCCGGCGCCGACCTCCGTCGCCGGCTCCTTTATAAGCCCCTCAAAGGTATAGAGCTTTGTAGCCTTTGCATGGCCTGTTTTGCTTTCGCCCTCCCGGCAGATTGCAAGAGCCATACCCGTAGTAATCCTGCCGCGCTGAATTTTGCCCACCGCTATTCTGCCCGTATAATCATCATAGTCGATATTTGATACAAGCATTTGGAACGGGCCTTCGTCCTCACAGTCCGGACACGGGATTTCTCTTACTATAAGCTCAAAAAGCTCCTTTAAATCGGTTGAGGGATTTTCCGGGTCATATTCCGCCGTTGCCCAGCCGTCACGCCCGGAGGCGTATATAACCGGAGTATCGAGCTGTTCCTCAGACGCGCCGAGGTCGATAAACAGCTCTAAAACCTCGTCAACCACCTCATACGGTCTTGCGTTCGGTCGGTCAACCTTATTTACCACTATAATCGGCCGCAGATTGAGAGAGAGCGCCTTGGAGAGAACAAACCGCGTCTGCGGCATACACCCTTCAAACGCGTCAACAAGCAAAAGCACGCCGTCAACCATTTCAAGACCGCGCTCAACCTCGCCGCCGAAATCGGCATGACCGGGCGTGTCTATAATATTAATCTTAGTCCCGTTATAATACAGCGACGTGTTCTTTGCGA
Source organism: uncultured Clostridia bacterium (assembly GCA_947628515.1). Lineage (GTDB taxonomy): Bacteria > Bacillota > Clostridia > UBA1381 > UBA1381 > Ornithomonoglobus. Next base: position 4,270 of record CANRAG010000093.1, read on the forward strand.
GAATGGTAATTCCGCGTTCGCGCTCAAGGTCGTTGGAGTCCATTACTCTCTCATCCACTACCTCGTTTTCGCGGAAAGTGCCGCTCTGCGCAAGCATTGCGTCAACCAACGTCGTCTTTCCGTGGTCAACATGCGCGATGATTGCTATATTTCTTATATTTTCTCTGCTTGCCATACTATATTTTGTTCCTTTCAAACTTATGCCTTATCATTATGTAAACTCAACCCAACATTCCCAGCGTCGCCAGTCCGCCGAGAATAATGGTTACCCCCATTATACCGGCGACAACCAGGCATGTTATTTTAACCATTTTTTTGCTCATAATTATTGACTCCTTTCGCAAAACCGAAGTTTGCAAGAAAATCGTTCAGATTGTGCGCCCGCGCGAGCGAATCTATACACAGGTATGTGAGTGAGCGTGGGCGTGCAAGATGGGCGATTTTATTCAAACTTATTTTTCCTCCTGCTTGCTTATAACCCGCATAATCACCGTGGCCGCTTCCGCTCTTGTGGTCGCGTCCTTGGGATTGAAGGAGTTGTCGTCCGAACCCTCTATAAACCCTTCCGCAGCGGCCATTACTACGGAGGTTATCGCCCAATCGCTTATAGAGTCCTCATCCTTAAACGGCTTTACCTCGCTCGTGTCTATATCTTCATTTGTCAATACGGTTCTTGAATACTGATAGAAATACTGTGTAAGCACCGCCATTTCCTCGCGCGAAATGGGAAGGTCGCCGTTAAACGCGCCGCTGTAGACCAACTTTGACGACGTCGCTTTGCCGGTATCGTCCACGACATACTCCACATTCTGCTTATAGCCCGCAATCATGGAATCCGGTATGAGAGCGCAATCGAGCGCTTTCTGTAAATACGGAGCGTACCAGTCGGAAGCCGTTGCTTCAAGACATTCTCCCGCTCTGCACGGCGTCGGCTTTACGCCGGTCGCCTCCATTATCATTTTAAGATACTGTGCGCGCGTCACCTCGTCCTCCGGCGCGAATTCCGTATCCGTGTATCCGTTGACCACGCCTCTTTCCACAAGCTCGTTTATGGTTTGCTCCGCCCAGTGTCCCTTTGTGTCCTCGAAATTAACGGCGTACGCGCTGCTCATTGTAAGCATAGCCGCCGCAAACATTATTGTTATTGTCCTTTTCATTTACCTATTCTCCATTCTTTAATAAACCGCTAAAAGCGCGTCCATACTGTGTATAACCTTTAAAGCCTCCGCCCTTGTCAGATTGCCTGACGGCCTGAACGTGTAATCCTCATATCCGTCGATTATGCCTAACTCGGCCGCCGATTGCACGGCCTCGGCATATTTCGGATTGACGGTTTCCTTGTCCGAAAAGGCTTCGAATACCTTTTTTTCCGGTTTGTCTATAATCTCATACATACAGCTTACCGCCATTTCCGCCATCTCCTCGCGGGTTATGACGCTGCCGCCCCTAAAGGGTTCGTCAGCCGAAATTATTCCCTTGTCGAGCGCACCCTGTAAATAATAGCAATACCAGTCGTCATTTGACGCGTCGAGACATTCGCCCTCGCGGTACGCGTGCGGCGCTATGCCGCTTATGTTCATAGCCATCTTAAGAAACTCCGCTCTTGTTACCGCGTCATCGGGGTTAAAGCGGCCGCTGCCGTCGCCCTCTATATTATCGGAGGACGCCATATCCTTTATTATATCCTCCGCCCAATGTCCCGAAATATCGGAAAACGTCTCTTTGCCCTTCAAATATTTCGCAAGCTCCGGAACATCATTCGGGATGGCTCCGGCAATCATTTCCGCGACCCTTTTCGCGCCCTTAGCCTTTAGATGCGTATGGTCGTCCGTGCCGTCCGGATATGCCTTGCTCTCTTGAGGCTCACAGATAAAATATCCCGAAAGAACGTCGCCGCGCTCCATTTCGTTCCATTTGTCGGTCATAATCCGGTTTATGTCTATAAAGTTCACACCCAGCTCTTTTGCAAGCTCCCTTGTCGGGTCCGCATAATCGCCGCGCGACTCCATAAAGCAGTTGTTTTCCTCATCCCACCATGAGGCGGCCGTAGCGGTCAGGAGTACCGGTATTCCGCCGCGCTTTTTTACCTCGCCGATATACTTATCGGTAATGAGCTTCCTGTAGTCCTCAACGCTTATATACCGCTCCGGCTTTTCCTTCGCGCCGTCGTTTATTCCGAACTGTATGAACACATAATCGCCCGGATGCATTTCGGTCAGAATCTTATCGAGTCTGCCGTCATTGTCATAGCTCTTTGAGCTTCTGCCGCCCATCGAGCGGTTTTCCACAATAATATCATCTGTGAAGCAGTCGCCAAACACCTGCCCCCAGCCGGTCTGCGGGAACACCTTCGCATAATCATAGGTCTGCGCCGTTGAGTCCCCCGCTATGTATATAACGGGCTTTTTGCCCGGCTCCTCGCGCGCCGGCAGCTGCTGTATATCTATCTCCGTAACATTCGGATTTTCGCCCAGTACCTGAACCGATATTTTCCCGTCCTTCGGCACAACGGGCTGCTCGTTATCCTGCGTTTTTCCGGCCTCAAGCGTGTATGCCCTTACCCGCTCTCCGCCGTTTATATACACATTCGCCTTTGTTTCGGTATCGCCGCCCGTTTTTACCGTCACGGTATAATCGCCATCGGGAACCTCCTGTTCAAAAATCACGCCGTTTTCGGCGTCCTCTTTAAAGCTGTCCGCCGTATATTTTCCGCTAAACAGCCCATCCGCCGCATACGCCCCCGCCGCCGGCAGCAGCGCCGCCGCCACAGAAAGCGCCAATATTCTTCTAAACTTCATTTCTATGACCATTAACTCCTTTCACAAACTCAAGTTTGAAAGAAAATCGTTCAGATTGTGCGCCCGCGCGAACGAGGCTATACATAGGTATGCGAGTGAGCGCGGACGTGCAAGATGGGCGATTTTATTCAAACTTATTCCTCCTTAACCCGCGGAAAAACTCCTTCATAATCTCCGCGCACTCCTCGCCTAAAACTCCGCCCTCGGAAATAAGCGAATAGTTGCACAAATTCATATCGAGCAAATTTATTCTTGACCCCGCGCAGCCGGATTTTGGGTCTGCCGCGCCGTAGCAGACGCGCTCAATTCTTGAATTGAGTATCGCGCCCGCGCACATGGGGCAGGGTTCAAGCGTAACATACAGCTCGCATCCGGGCAGCCGCCAGCCGCCGAGCTTTCTACACGCCCGGTCAATGGCTATGCACTCCGCGTGGAGCAGCGCGTTTTTCTTTGTTTCACGCTTGTTATAGCCGCGTGAAATTATTTCACCGCCGCGCACCACAACCGCGCCGACAGGCATTTCGCCCATAGCCGCCGCGCGTCTCGCCTGACGCAGCGCCTCGCGCATAAATCTTTCATCCGCGTCCATCAATTTTGCCCTAAGATCTGTAGTCGCCATTTATTTTAACATAATCATAGGTGAGATCGCAGCCCCACGCCTTCGCTTCGGCGTTACCGCTGTTAAGGCTTACGTCTATAAAGATTTCATCCTCCGCCAAAACTACCTTCGCAAACTCCTCCGAGAACGGCACTCCCGCGCCGCCGCGGCACACGGGGAGAACGCCCGCTTTGGAGCGAAAATCAACGTCCACCTTATCAATTTCAAAATCCGCCTCGGCATAGCCTATCGCGCAGAGCACCCGCCCCCAGTTCGCATCCTCGCCGAACATCGCGCATTTTAAGAGCGGCGAGCGTATTACGCTCTTTGCGACAATGATTGCCGTATCCGTATCCGGCGCGCCCGACACGGCACATTCCAAAAGCTTTGTCGCGCCCTCGCCGTCCTTTGCAAGCATCTTTGTCAGCTCGCTCATCACTATATATAACGCTTCCTTAAACACATCATAATCCGCGTTTTCTTCCGTAATCTCTGCATTTCCCGCAAGACCGTTAGCCATTAGAAGAATTGTGTCGTTTGTGGAGGTGTCGCCGTCAACGCTAAGACAGTTGTATGTTACCTTTACTGTATCCGACAGAGCCTTTTGTATAAGCTCTTGCGATATGGCCGCGTCCGTTGTAATAAAATTAAGCGTCGTGGCCATGTTCGGATGAATCATCCCGCTGCCCTTTGCCATACCGCCCAGTCTGCATAGCTTTCCGCCAAGCTCAAACTCGACCGCGTATTCCTTTTTTACGGTGTCGGTGGTCATTATCGCGGTCGCGGCGCGCTCGTTGCCGTCATATGTAAGACCGGCGGCAAGCTCGCCTATATGCTCCGAAATCGGCTCAATCGGAAGAATTTGACCGATAACGCCGGTTGACGCGACAAGCACGTCGTTTTTGTCGAGCCCCAGCGCGTTTGCCGCAAGCTCGCACATCGCTTCGGCCTTTTCCACCCCGTCGGCGTTGCAGGTGTTCGCGTTCTTTGAATTCATTATAACCGCGCGCGCCGTTCCGTTGTTTTCGGCAAGATGCGCCTTTGTCACAAGTATTGGAGCGCCCTTAACCTTATTCGTGGTATACACTCCCGCCGTGACCGCGGGCACGTCCGAAACATAAAGTCCCAAGTCGTTTTTGGTCTTATCGCTGTTAAGTCCGCAGTTAACGCCGTTCGCCCTATATCCCGCGGCGGCGCACACGCCGCCGTTCGTAACCCTGTACATAAAATCCAATCCTTTCATAAGACGAAATATAATCTCAATATATATTTTAATACAAACCATCGTGATTGTCAACCACTACAAAAGACTTTTTAACCTGAAAACCTATTGTTAACAATATGTTAAAGGCACGGTTTTTGAATGAGTGAACAAATTATGAACAAATCCAGTTATTCACAATTTTGTCCAAATAAGCACTATCCAA
>CANRAG010000094.1 GCA_947628515.1 uncultured Clostridia bacterium
GCCATGGACGCTGTATCGCATATGCATGTGGCGCTGTATCGCGTATGCATGCGGTACTTTATCGCGCGGCTTCTGTGGGGCGGTATGCCCTCTCCGCGCGCTAAAGCAAAGTGAAATGCGCGCTCCGACGGCACACCGCCCCAAATCCGTGATTAACATATTCCAATACGAAACATATTTCTCCGCACGCACAACGATAATCTGTCCCATGTGGCAGAGTAGATAAATTGCATAAATTATATAAGAAATTTGATATAGTCCACTGTATTGGCATACACGGTACAGTAATTCATGTGAGCAGTCAAAAATTAGCACATGAATTACTGTGAGAACCGTGCGATATAGTGCCACATGCACCGCATACGACAGTGTATGCCAAGCCCACGGAACAGGTTGTCCCAGAGCGCGCAATTTCCCTTCGTTTTTTGCGCGCGGCGGGACATCCTGTTCCGCAGAGGGCTTCGCAATAAAGTCTCACATGCGCGAGCGATACAGTGTCAAGTGATATAGACGAAATCCGGTTGCTTCTTGTTATGCGGAATATTACAAATGATACACAAATGTAACATACTTGTAATATTAGAAAGCGGTAGATAGAGGGGTCGGGCGCATAAATTGGTCGAAAAATGGGAATATTTTACAAAAAAAGCATAGAAATGTTACAGTTTTGTTACAGAAAACCGTGGTTTTATTGCAATGTTGTTACAAAAGTTTCATTTTTTTTGAAAAAAAGGTTGACAAGGCGCGGAAAATGTTGTATAATCTACGTGTAATAATTCAGTAACATTTATGACAAAAATGTAATATTCGTGTTACTTTGGTAATATTACAATTAGGAGGTTTTTTATAATGCGAAATTTAAAGCATACTATCATTGCGATAGCTGCTATTGTAATGGTAGGAACGCTTAGCTTTTTTCAGGTGTCGGATATGTCGGAACGCAAGGCGGAACGCGACATGAAAATTAATGCGGCCAATCAGTCAGAGAGCATAACGATTGCAAGCACTGAGGGCGAAGCCGGCACAGTTGCGGTATCAATGTCCAGCACGGAAGAAGATGTTCAGAGTGTTGAGCAGACCGAAGAACAGGTGGATGAGGAGACTGAGCAGGCGATAGCTGAAAAGAGTTATCTCACTTTGGGATATGCGAATGTAACAGGCTCTGTGGAGCTAAGAAGCGAACCGAGTGACGAAGCGGGAGCTACGGGAACAATGAAGGGTGCGGACCAGGTTCAAATTCTTGAAAGCACCGACGGTTGGTATAAGGTAATAGATAATGGTCAGACGGGATATGTGCAGAGTTCATATGTAACTCTCGATAAGGCTGTCGCGCAGGATTCGGCGCTTCAATATGACCATTATAAAAAGGCAAACGTTGCCGCGACAAACGGTCTTACGGTACGTTCGGGCAGCAATAATGAGGCAAGCAGCGTAGGAACGGTAAACGACGGCGACAACCTTATAATAGTAGGCCGTGAGGGCGACTATATAAAGGTAATATACGGTGATGATTATAAAGAGGGCTATGTTATAGGCTCGGGTATAACGGAAACCGGCGAGTGGATACAAAAGACAACAGTCGCGTCCGAGAAGCAGCGTATTGCGGCAGAAAAAGCGGAGGCTGCGCGCCAGGAGAGAATTGCTAAGAATAATTCACAAAAGGCGTCGCCGAGTTATTCCGTAACGGAAAGCGTGGCACAGTCAGGCTCGGGTTCAGTTTCAGGCTCCGGCGGCGGTCAGGGCATAGTGGGTACAGCTATGAAATACCTTGGCACACCGTATGTATGGGGCGGTTCGAGTCCGAGAGGCTTCGACTGCAGCGGATTTGTACAGTATGTATGCCGCGCGAACGGTATTTCCGTACCGAGAGTAGCGGCCTCGCAGCGCGGCGCGGGCAGATATGTAAGCCGTGAAAACCTACAGCCGGGCGATTTGGTATTCTTCTCGAACGGCGGCGGAGTAAGCCATGTTGGTATCTATATAGGTAACGGAAACATGGTTCACGCGCCTCAGACAGGTGATGTTGTAAAGGTTTCATCTATTAATACTATGTATCGCGTACAGCACTATGCGGGCGCGGTAAGAGTATGGTAGGTAAAATGCAGCCAATAATCTGCTTTGTATATACAAAACCCCCGTAAAGGCATAAGCCTTTGCGGGGGTTTTGACGTAGCGTAGCGTGTCTAAACGGGCATACCGTGTTTAAGCCGAAGCCGCAAATCGTCTGAAGCCATGGCGATATATTCGGAGTTCGTGGGACGGCTCATATCCGAATTTTCGGTGCAATAACCAAAGATGTCATTAAGCAGCTTTTTGTTGCCGCGCGTCCACGAAACATCTATCGCATGGCGCATTGCCCGCTCGACGCAGCCTTTGTTGGTATTGTAAATTTGCGCTATAGCCGGATACAGCTTCTTTGTGATAGGCGTGAGCATAGTCACATCTTTCACCGTAAGCATAAGCGCGGAGCGCATGTACCTATATCCGTCAAGGTGGGCGGGAACACCCAGACCGCGCATGAACAGAGTAATATTCTTTTCCAGCTCGTCCGAGTCCTTTCGGGCAGCGCGGGTTACGTCCGAATGTGGAGCGCTGTTATATAAATCAAGCGCCGTTTCGCATATGCCCCGACAGGACTGCGGCTTTATCATAAAGTAGTCAACTCCATATGCCGCGGCTGTTCCCATAAGGTTTGTAAGCTGTGAGAATGAGTTCATTATTATCAGCGGCTTTTTTTGAAGCCCGCAGCCTTTTAACCGCCTTAAAAAGCCTATGCCGTCGAGCAGAGGCATTATCGTGTCAAGAATAATGATATCCGGCCGCATAAGCATTACCATATGGCAGCCCTCAATGCCGTTGAGCGCGTATTCCGCTTCAAAAAAATCGCCGCATGTCTTTGCGTATGAGACAAGCTCCTTAGCGTACTGTTCATCATCATCTACTACAAGTATTGAAATTCCTTTATCCATGGTGTGACTCCTTTTCTTATACCTATGCCTATACCATTATTATATTTATTATTTTAACATCATAGAACCAAAAATTCAATACTTTATGTAAATCTGTAAGTGTGATTTAAAAATGGATTAAAGGTTGTAAATTTGGCTTAATAATTGGTTAAAATGTCCAAAAATGCACCGAAAAAGGGAAGAACGATTTTGTCCTTCCCCTTGACATTTCAGAAAATATCAGAATAATCTGCCCAAAAGCTCGTTTGAACGCGCGATGAATTTGCTCATCTGTTCGGCGTCGAGCGGACTGTGCGAAATCTTCGCAAGGTCGTACACATGGTTTATAACAAGCTTCTTTGTGTCCTCGTCGAGTGTGTCAAGCTTTTTAATAAGCTCATTGGAGCCGTTTATAACAAGCGTAAACTCATCATGGAACATATTTGCCATACCCGCGAACTGCTGTCCGTAGCTCTTGTACATCTCCTGCATACGGCGCGATTCCTCGCTTAGAAGAATTACGGCCGGAACGGAGGCGTTTTTAAGATTTTGCACCTCTATTTTAAGTGAGTCGTCATTAAGCTCCGCCTTGAATGCGTCTATAAGCGCCTTGGTCTTATCGTCATCCTTATCCGCCTCATCGGCTATGTCTGAGAGCGCCGAGTCGATGCGCTTGAACTTAATATCGGGATTTTTCATCTCAAGGAATGAGATAAAATGCGTGTCCATCATGGCAGGCAGCTCAACGGCGTCGAGCCCCTGTTCCTTAAACATATTTATATACTGCGACTGCTGCTTGACATCGGACACATAGTATACATCCGTCTTTTCCTTGCCTTCAGTAAATTCAGAAAGATTCATATACTTACCGTCAAGGTTCTTGTATATTATCGCGTCCTTTACCTTTTCAAAGAACTTCTCATCCCTTATGCAGCCGTACTTTACGAATATATTTATATCTTCCCAGTACTTTTCGTAATTCTCTTTATCGTTTTTGTAAAGGCTTACGAGCTTGTCCGCAACCTTTCTTGTGATGTGATTTGAAATCTTCTTTACATATCCGTCATTCTGCAAAAAGCTTCTTGACACGTTAAGCGGTAGATCCGGACAGTCTATTACGCCCTTTAAGAGCATAAGGAACTCCGGAATAACCTCTTTTACATTATCCGCCACAAACACCTGGTTGTTAAACAGCTTAATCTGTCCCTCTATGCCCGCGAATTCATGGTTTATTTTCGGGAAATAGAGAATTCCCTTTAGATTAAACGGATAATCGACATTCAAATGAATCCAGAACAGCGGCTCGTTGAAATCCATGAAAACATTTCTGTAAAATTCCTTGTAGTCCTCGTCGGTACATTCTGAGGGCTTCCGCATCCAAAGCGGATTTGTTTCATTGATCGGCTTCGGCTCCTGCTTTTCCTCTCCGTCCTCCGGCGCCTTTTCGTTTGCGTCGGTAAGATATACTTCGACGGGAAGGAAGGAGCAATATTTATTGAGGATTTCGCGGATTTTAAACACTTCGAGGAACTCGGCGCTATCGTCCGCGATATTAAGCGTAATGGTTGTGCCGCGCTCTGAACGCGCACCGTCCGTCAGTTCGAACTCCATACTGCCGTCGCAGGTCCACTTTGCTGCCTTTGAGCCGGGCAGATACGAAAGCGAGTCTATCTCAACGCTGTCCGATACCATGAACGCGCTGTAGAAACCCAGTCCGAAATGTCCTATAATTTGTGAGTTTTTGTCGTTTTCATCCTTGTATTTTTCAAGGAACTCCGTCGCGCCGGAGAAAGCAATCTGATTGATATATTTATCAATCTCCTCCGAAGTCATGCCTATACCGTTATCGCTTATAATGAGCTTTTTCGCGTCCTTATCGACCGTAACCGTTATTTTATAGCTGTCGTCGGCTTCCGCCTCGCCTGAAAGCGCTACCTTTTTGAACTTAGTGATAGCGTCGCAGCCGTTCGACACAAGCTCTCTTAAAAATATATCCTTATCGGAGTATAACCATTTCTTTATAATCGGGAAAAGGTTTTCCGAATCCACTGAAATATTTCCCTTTGACATAATAAAACACCTCTGTAAAAATTTATTGTACAAGCATTATAGCACTGATTTAAAAAAAAGTCAACACAAAATTAGCACTCTTAGGCTTAGAGTGCTAATTGTTTAAAAATTATTCATAATTAAACGTTACTATTCAGTAATGAAGCGACTATTGCGCGTTATTATGACGGGCGCCTGCGCGATTAATAAAATCGAACGCGCAGTGTTCTTTAACTTAGTCGGATAGGTGAACTGTGATAATCAAACGTATCCGTATATTCCGCGCACGCTCACCTCGCCGGAGGAAATGCTCATTGTGCCGGCGGATGTCCTCACAATAAGTCCGCCTTCATTATCAATGTCAACGGCCGTTCCGGTGACGGTTTCTTTATGGGATATGACCCGAACATCCTTCCCGAGCGTGAGACATAGCCTGCGGTATTCGTCCGCGGCGGATGCGAAACCGTTATTAATAAAGCTTTCATACAATGGTTCAAACTCGTTCATAACCGAGGCTATAAGCTCGTTTCTCGGCGTTCGCGCGCCGGTTTCGGTGAAAATCGAGCACGCCCTGTCCTCCAATTCCTTTGGAAATCCGGAGGTGTTAACATTAATTCCAATCCCGCATACCACATAATTTACGCGGTTAATTTCCGCCGACATTTCCGTAAGAATACCACACACCTTGCGGGCACCCAAAACAATGTCGTTGGGCCATTTGATTTTTGCTCCGTGCCCCACAGCGCGGCAGACCGCTATGCCCGCGATTAATGTAATCTGTGAAATGTCCTGCGGCAAAATGTCGGGCTTTAAAAGCAGCGACATACAAATTCCGGAACCCTTTGGCGACTCCCAGCTCCTTCCCAGCCTGCCCTTTCCGGCGTTTTGCAATTCGGAAATAAAAAGAGTACCGTGGGCTTCGGAGCTGTGTCGCTTTGCGTCCTCGTTTGTCGAGTCGGTTTCCTCTGTGTATATTATATTCCGCGCGATAACCTCCGTGTTGAGCGATAAACCTATGACGTTTTTTGAAATGGCGTCGGGGACGGCGGCGAGTTTGTAGCCCTTATTTGTTACCGATATTATCTCGTAGCCGTCCGATTTAAGCTTTTTTATGTGTTTCCATACGGCCGCGCGTGAAATTCCAAGCTTGCGGCTTATGTCCTCGCCGGAAACGTAATCATCGGCATTTTTAAGGATGCTTAAAATTTTGCTTCGCATTTATAAAACCCCTTTTCACTCCGCGTTAGTATAGTAATACGCGTCGTTTTGCAGCGTCAGTGAGCCTATGGCATTTCCGTTTTCGTCCGTTATAGCGTAATCATCACCGACTTTTTGCGCCGAGCAATGAACAGCGGCGTTATTCTCGTCAAAGTAAATAAAGTTTACATAATCATCGTCATAGTTCTGTATTCCCATAGGCGCATCGGGACAAAGCGGCATGATGTTATTAATGTCATACGCGCCTGTTTTGTATTCTACCATGCCAGTAATCGGCGCATAGCTTTCGGTAGCCGCCTTTACGTACTCATAGTACTGTATTCTGTCATTATACCAGTATCTTTGGGTGTTGCATATAAGAGTAATTTTTTGGGGATTGGAAGCCTCCGGAAGGGCTGCCACTCTGTCGGCAAACTCATTGTCACAAACGGCGTTATAATGATATAGAGACAGCTCGCCGATATTGCAGGCGGCAAACGCAAACGCCATAAGGAACACAAACGCTTTGTATACGTATTTATTAAACAATCTTCCCGCCGCCAGCTCCGCAAGAACGGCAAACCCCAGGAGCATCGGCGCGCTTAATCTGAACGGTACGCGCACATAATCTATGAGCATATTGAGCAGCATACCCGCCACTGCAAGCAACAGTCCGGCGTAAAAATTTACGCGGCCTTTGAATTTTCGGGAATTATCGCTCATGAATGCCAGCGCCGCCGGGATAAGCAATACAATCACAGCCGAAAACGGATTTTGCAGCAGGACTCTTATCCCGTCGCCGAACGAGTCGCGCGTCAGCGCGGCATTGGCATGCGCAAGCATTGTTTCATATTCGCCCAAGGCATAGATCGTATGACCTATAATATTATTCGGGGCGATCATGGACGCGCGGTCGGAGATTTCGGGATTTGACCCGTTTACAAGATAGTATGCCATGATAAGACATGACAGCGCGGCGGGAATTATAATGAGCCACCATGACTTTCTTCGGCTTATTACGATAAACACGCTTACAAGAAAATATACCGGCAGAAAAATCTCATAAAAGCCTACGGCACCCATGCCCGTAAGTATATAAAGTATAAGGTATGGCTTACCGCGCGTGTCAAGGAACAAAGAAAGCGACAGCGCGGAGGCGCCTATGAAAAATAATGACGGTATAATGCGCGTGGACGCGGACAACCAGTAAAATCCTTCAAACCCCACGGGAGCCATAATAAGCGAGATGAAAAACACAGTTCCGCAGGCAATACCCGATGCGCGAAACGCCTTGCAAAAGAAATACCCGGCCGCGCAAAGCATAATCACGAGGATTATTTCCGCAATCACCATATTATCCGCAAGCGGGGTTAAAAGAAATCTGTCCGCAAGTCCCGCAAGCGGTCTGGTTACGAGGTCGAGAAACTGTTCGCTTTCGGGCGCCACGCTTCGACCGTAATATAAAAACCAGTCATCCGAGGATGGGTAATATTCAAAAGAAATTATAAATCTTTGCACGAGCAGAAATATAAGCATAATACCGGCTGTGATTTCTGCATTAAATCTATCTATATATTTCTTTAAGCTTCCGTATAAAGGCATAAAAACACCACTTTCTTTCAGACCGTATTTTAAAAATTCAGCATATCAATCCGCACGCCGCCGCTTTTTTGCTTTTATCGCGAGGCTTGCGGCAGTAAAAGCGATTGAAAACGCGGTAAAGAGCGTTATAACAAGTATTGAAAATACCAACGCTGTCGCGGCTATGCCGATGGTCATCGGGACGAACTCAAAATATTTCCTGAGCGTCCAGGCGACCAGAGAAAATCCGACAGCCATGATTGTAATTACCGTTAGCCGATATATGTTCAGCGGGCGGCAGATGGTGTAGAGTACCACCATGCCCGAAACGCCAAGCACAATTGTGGTAATCGTTATGATTGTGCCGCTGTCCGTCCCGTGATTACTGCCAAAGGAAATCAAGAGGCTTAATGTTATAAAGTTGGCAAGCGCCGCCGGAAGTGCTTTAAGTATTACGTTTGAGAGAAAATTCCCCTTTATAATGCTTTTATTCGGCTCCAGCGCCAACAGAAACGCGGGTATGCCTATGGTAAACGCGTTTATAAGCGTTGCCTGCTGCGGATGCAAAGGATATTGAAATATCCTGATCATTGTAAACACCGCAAGCAGCAGGGAGTATATATTTTTTCTTAAAAACAGCCCCGCGCTGCGCTCGATATTATTTATTACGCGTCTGCCCTCCGTTAATATATTTGGCATTCCGGCAAAGTCGGAATCGAGCAGCACCATCTGCGCGACATTCTGCGCCGCCTCGCTTCCCGACGCCATTGCGACGGAGCAGTCCGCCTCCTTGAGCGCGAGCACGTCGTTTACGCCGTCGCCGGTCATAGCAACGGTGTTTCCCTCCTCGCGCAGCGCGCTTATAAGCGCGAGCTTCTTTTCGGGCGTAACTCTGCCGAAAACAACGGTTTCGTTCACATATTTTTTCATGTCGTCAATATCGATTTCGGAGACGTCGATATATTTCTCCGCTCCGTCAATGCCGGCGTCGAGCGCCACGCTTGACACGGTTACCGGATTGTCGCCGGAAATGACCTTTATGGAGACGCCCTGCTTTGCAAAATACTTAAAGGTTTTTGCCGCGTTCTTACGCACGGGGTTGCGAAGGAGTATAAGCGACAACGGCTCAACCTTCGAGCGAAGGGGAGAGCCGTCCGCGGCGCTGTCGCTTCTTGCGAAAACCACCACGCGGAACCCCTGCGCGAAATAGCCCTCTATTTTATCCTTATAGTCGCCGTATTTATCCCGCAGCACGAACTCCGGCGCGCCCAGAATATAAGGTGTGCCGCCGAGCACGGCGGCGG
>CANRAG010000095.1 GCA_947628515.1 uncultured Clostridia bacterium
ACGCTTATGACCGCCGTTATAACATACCCGACAACCTTACGCCACATCTCACCGTCTCTACATTCGAGAGCTTCGAGCCGTTTCCCCTGACGCTCCTGCATCTTCATCATGTTTTCCATGTTGACGGCCAATTTCTCCACGGATGCCGTTAGAGCTTTGACGTCTCTTAAATCGCCCTCCACCACTGTTAGCCGATTATGCAGCCGCTTGTCCTCTGCCTCAAGCCGTTTGCGAAATTCCTCGTGCTCCGCCCTTGAAATAGGTTCGTCCATGCGCATTACCTCCCTACGCTACGCAAAACTTTGTTTTACTATGCTACAACTCGCAAGCGAGTTGTTCACTCCCATTATTCCTTTCCGACATATTCGATTATGGTAGTGTATCCCGATACGCCCGCTGTAAGCTTTGCCGCAAGCTCGGCAGAGGTAAATACGGGAGATACAACGCTGTAGCTGTAATCGCTATATACAGCCGGAATATCGTCAACGGTGCTTGGCGAGCTTGCGTCTATGTGATAAATGGTCTTTACCGATAATGCAATTGAAGCCTCCGGTGCAGTTGGACAAAGACTAAGTCCACTGCTGTCTTTGCCTCCATATTGTGATATATCTTCTATATCAATTTCCTCAAATACGCCTTGAAACACCTGCCTGTATATCGGCCTACCGTCTATCCATGTGCCTATCCACTGCGGCGTGGTGGTGTAATTCGACGCTGCGCTGTATCTTGTCGGAACAGCTACTCCAATATCCTCTAAATACGCCATACCATAGTGCTTTTCTGCCGCATTAAAGCTATCATTACCATGATCGATACGGCAATGAATCTCGTCCGCAGAACACACGTCCGGATAAAACACTTCCGGGGGACCTAAACACCTGAATGCATTTACGTCTATGTCCACAACACTTACGGGCATGTTAATAAACTCCATACCGCAGCCATAAAAAGCGCTGTCACCGATTTCGGTAACTCCGTAGGGAATATTGATAGAATATAGTTGGGTATTCATAAACGCTTGCGTCCCGATGGTTGTGACACTGTTCGGTATGCTGACTGAGTACACAGCGCAATCTTCAAAAGCTCTCGCTCCTATATTGGTAACGCCATCGCATATTTTAACAGCATATATATTATCTTTGCTATTCTTCCACGGCGCTCCGTCAACACTAAAATCGTACATTGCTCCGCTGCCGTATATGACAAGTTGCCCATCGTCACATAGGAACCAGAACACCTGATCGCCACACTTTCCGGAAGCTGTAATATTTAAAAGACGCTCCGGCGGTATTTTACCATCCGCACCCATCAGCGTGTAATCGTACACTTGCACCGTCTTTTCCTTGGTATTCGTGCCCGTGCCTAACTGTATCGCGTTAATCGCTCTGCCCTTAGAGTCCTGCGTTTTTGCATCGCTGCCGACTGCTACACCGTTTTTAGTTACCGCATTCCTGCCAGCCGCACAGCCGTAGCCCGCGCTTGCGTTCATTCCTCCCGCAAAGCCGTTATCCGCTGTCGCGCTCGCGCCTATCGCTCCGCCGCCTTTGGCTGAAGCGTGGTAGCCGACCGCCGCACCATTGCCGGTAACGTTCGCTTCCGAGCCGACCGCCGCACCTCCCGCGCCGCCGTTTGTAGCGTAATGTCCTATTACGACGCCACTTGTATCGTCGCCGGAAAAAGACGCGTCGCCACCGGCAAATCCACCGTTTGATGTTTGTTTGTCGGCTTTGCCGTCCAACACCGACTTTAACGTCTTTGGCGTTACGGGTTTATACGACTCTGTTCCCGCCGCCACCTCACCGGCCGTGGCGGGGTTTATCACAACGCGCCCTTCGCCGTCACGCGTTATACCGTATTCCGGACTTGTATTTACATGTGTTCTGCCGTCTGTGTCTGAGTCGATGGATGGATATCCGTCGTCCTCCACGACTAAGCCGCTGATATTCTTTCCACCGCCGTCGGTCAGCAGCTTTATGCCCCCGACATTCTTATCCGACGCCGTGGGCATGGGCCATACCTTCACCCATTCCGAGGCGAAACGCTTTCCGTTTTTCTCCGTGTAGTCTCTGCATACCCAGATCGCACGCAGCGTTTTAACCGCAGCCCCACGCGCCACATATATATCACCGATACCCACCACCTCCACGTCGCCGGCGGCCGACGGCGGGTAAACTACGTCGAAATGCACCCGCTTGTCGCTTTCGTCGGTGATATACTCGATCACGTCCGGCGCAAGCTTATCCTTCGTTATCTGCTTGTTCAGTTCTTCTTCAACCTTTGCGAAATTGTTCTTGACAATGGGCCACCAATCATTTAGCATTGTGTTGTCATTATAGTTATCATTTAAGTCCGTCATTGTTTTCACTCCATTTCTATCAATTGTACTCTACGCCCGTTAAAATACAGATTGCCGTCCGCGTCTGTGGTGAACGCCATATTATTTAATTTGAGTGTGTCGGCGTTTACAGCTGCCTTTCCGCCGGAAACCATAATATATTCGCCTACGGAAAAACTATCACCGGACGCGTTTATAAAATTGCCGCCGTCGGACAGGACGCGAAGACCGGAGCTGTTTATAATAACAGAGCTGTTGCTCACATTCCGTGCGGTCTGCGCGTCATCTGCGGATTTTGCCTTAGTTACTGTGGTAGATATATTACCTGTAACCTTTGAACCGTAAATTTTGCCGTTTGTGGCAGAAATATTATTATATCTCTGTGCAAGAACACCGAGCCGGTTGAGGTAAAAGAACATATCCCGTTTTACCCGTCCAATCTCAACCTCTGACGGCTTGCCGCTTATTGGGTAACGTTTTATACTTATAATTCGTTCCGTAAGCACATTCCCGTATCCGTCAAGGACTGTAACGGTATCGCCAAGCGCTATGTCTGCCGGCAAACCGAGCTTATTTACATTCCCGGATATATTGTATATCGGGACGTCTATTCTGTCGGGATTGGCGTCGTCGAATTCCCAAAGCGCCCGTTCAAACAGCTTATCCGGCCCGGATGTTTCTATATCCGAAATATCATATGTTTTCGTTCCGGGTATCTTGCCGTATACCGGATAATCATGTCCGGTTTTGTCAAGGAGCGGTGATAAAATATACGGGGTTTTCGATTTGTTCTTTTCCGCCGCCGTAATATCCATGTTATTCGCTCCGTACGGAAACAGCATGGTGACTGTATCGGAAACGTCCGTTTCCACATCCGTGTCCGCGAGGTCCGGAAGATTTATGACCGCGCCGCTGTTCTTTCCTATCTTCTCGACAAGCGCGTAACCGCGTCCTGCCAAATATGTTTTACCGCTTTTCGTTGTATATGTGATGTCCGAACCGAAAAGCAGCTCGCCGCGTCCGGCATATGTGATGATGTTCTGCAAAACGTCCCATAGCGTGGTTTTATCCGCAGCCTCATAATCTATGTCGCCGGAAAGCTTTGTACAGTCCATTATGCTTATAACATCCTCTCCCTTTACAAGGCCGTAACCTCCGGACTGGTAATCTTTCCAAACCGCATCATCGGCCGCCTCCGCAACCTTGTACAAATCCTCGCCTATAAAGTCGCCCTTATCGGTAGAACATATAGAAGGTATATGCGCACGCTTTGCCATAAACGGGAACATATGAACACAGCTTACGGAATATATACCGCCTCGCTTTTTCAGCGACGTAACCATATATTCCTCGCCATCAAGCAGCACTGTTCTGCCTGACGCTATGCCGTGCGAACAATGCACCGGTATCGCAAAGCTCATTGCGCATTCGTTATTTATTTTCTCCGTAACGCATACGTCCTTTGCCTCACGCAATGGTGCGCCGTCATGGTTGTTATAAATCCTCCCGTCGTCCGAAGCTTTAAGTATTAACATTTCTTACCTCCAACCCGTATAGAAATCTCGGTCTGTAATCGATAGTAACTGTTTTTTTAAACCCTCCTGACACGCTTATGGTGCTGTATCCCGGCTCCAGCTCGAAAAACGCTCCGGAGGACGGCACAAAAGGCGTCCCGTCCTGCGTCAGAATGTTGTTCTCCATATCTATAACGGCCTCTTTTATATACGAATCATAGGTGAACTCAAGCCTTGTGACCGTACCGTCGGCCGCCGTCTTTTCTATAGTCGTCCCCCTATAATTGTAACCCGATATTTCCGATATGGCTATTTTAATGACGGGCTTTGCGGGAGCATTGCCCATATTATAGACCCGTATCGTTATCCGGTCCGCCGACGTGGCTGAGAGCGTGTTGGACAAGCCTATGGGAATACGGTCGCCGAGCCGTATATGCTTTGAGCCGAGCCGTATTCCTTCGGCAGCCGTGTTGTCCGCAAACGAAAACGGCTTTGCGTTAAAATATACCGTTAAAACAGCCTTTCTCCCCGCCGCCGTGGGCGCGAACTCTGTCGGCGATATAACGGCCGCATGCCAATACACGCCCGGCAAATCGTCAAATATGAGCTTTCCGGCTCCGCAAAGCCACCGAGCGACTTCCGAAAGTCTGCGTTGTAAATCAAAAATATCATTTGCGCCAACGCATACGTCCACTTGAAATATCCGTTCCTTGTAAAGAAAACGGTGATACGCGTTATATGCCGAAATATCAATCACGCCGTCCTCTTCATCCGGTTCAAATGTTTCGCGGCGTACCTCCGGCATGACCGAACGGCTGCGCGTTGCGGCATACACGCCCATATCGCGGCTGTGTATACCCTTAAAAGAAAATCCGATTTTCATCTGCTCTCCTTTCTCATCCCATCATTACGGAACCGAGTCCGCTTACAATCGTGCCCGTCAGTCTTTCTATCATATCCCTTGCGGCTTGGTCTGACGCAATGTGATATGTTCCGTTGTTGTAATATGTTGACGCCGCTCCCACTTTCGACGCTATCTTGTTCAATGCCGTAAGTACCGAATCGCAGAATCCGCCGCTTGATATGGCATTTTGCAGGACGGCAACCGTGCCGAGTGCGCTTTGCGACGCCACCGCCGCAAGCTGTTTCATGTCGGAGGTATCCTGTGCAAGCGTGTCCACACCCGAAAAAATATTAAACGTATCGGTTCTCAAAGCGTCAAGGACTCTTTCCTTCTCCTTTTCGACCGCATCATATGACTTCTGTATTTCCTCTATGTCCTCCGCCTCATCTGCCTCTATATCCGCCAGCTCCTGTTGACGCAATAGCTGCTCCTTCTGTTCAAGCAAATCCTTATACTTCTGTTGTCCCGCGTCTGTGACTGCGTTATTGTATATTCCGATAAGCCTGTTGACCTCGTCGAGGTCGTTGTCGCGGTCTGTTTGGTCCCAATCCGATTGAAGCTTCGAACGCAGCTCGGAATACTCGCTGTGCACATCCGACATTTTGTCCTCGTATTCTTGGAGCGTTTTGTCATAGCTATCTTCGAATGCCTTGTACAATTCCAGATACGTGTCCATTGACTTGTCCGCGTAATCCTGCGGGTTTAGATTACCTTCACGGTACAGCCTTTCGATATTTTCGAGGTATGCGGTCCAATACCTTGTCTTGCTGTCTCCCACCTTATCCCAATCGTCAAAGGTTTCGCGCACCTTAAAATATACATCAGCCGATTTTTCGTACTCTGCAACGGCAGACTCCCGCGCTTCTTCAAGATTTGCCTTGTACCTGTCCAGATACTTCTCGTCAATCTCGATCATGTTTTCGCGGTATGTTGCGTAGTCAATAATGCCCCTGTCGTAATACTCCTGCGTATATGTTGACATTCTGCTTAGACCCGCTATATAATCCTCATAGCTCAAATCGTTATATTTTTCTTCGTGTTCGAGCCATTTTTCGGATTGGCTGAGTCTGTTGCCGTACATTTCCTCTCCGATTTCGCTCATGGCGTCGGTATACTCATCCCATGTGAGCCGTCCCGCCTCAAACTCCGCGTAATTCCTCTGCCTTACTCTTTCGTAAGCCGCAACCGGATCGTCGCCTGTCTCGTCCCATATGTTAAATTGCGACTGTAATTTTACATATGCCTTCGACTCCTTGTTAAGCTCGTCCGCGTTCTTACGCGTAAGACTGTAGATTTGTTCCTCAATGTCCTGCACATCTTTAAGATTACTCTTAAACTTCTTGGAGAACTCAACCCATTTTTCGAGCTGCTCGGCTGTCGTTACCGCATGAGTGGCAGTGTAGTGCGCGTAATCGTCGCGCGCGGCCGTGAACGCGTCGGAATTGTCCTTACCGGACGCGTAATGAGGAATACCCATACCGGACATAATGCGCTTCGTTTCCGCCGCTGTATATACTTTTGCGCCCTTTGAGAGCGGCAGTATAACATCCCTTCCGTTCGGGATAAATGCTCTGCCTTTATCTACAATAAGCTCGCGCGGATCCGCAACGCCCCGCTGGTCGTTTACCATTGCAAGCCCGCCGGGGAAGTTATCCGTACCCTTCGCCTCGACATAATAGGACTTTCCGCCTTTAGGCATACTGTCAATAACGGAAGAAAAATGAATGACCCCCTGACGCGTAAAAGTATCCGGAACATGCGACGTATCAGCGGAAAAGATAACCGTTCCCGGATTTTCCGGCTCGTAGCCGTCCGGCTCCGTCGTGTCGTTCTTCCATACGACCGTGCCCTCGGCAGTTATTTCAAGCCGCCCCTTCGCGCCCATTTGCTCCAACGCGGAATTTATCATAGATACGGCAGTGTCCGCCGCTACGCCCGCGTTTGTGAGCGCGCTCTCCATAAGCTCCGCCGCTTGGTTTGTTGCCATACCCCAGCGGTCCATGTTTCCCATTGCGTCGCCGACAACACTGTCCAGCGCGTCGCCGCCCGCGTTCACCGCGTCCGTAAGGCTTTCGAAACTGTTCTGCGCAACGGCTGTAGGTATCGCTATGTCCGCGATTTCATCCCCGCGTAGTCCGAGATCACGAATTACATTTCCGAGTTTTCGCATTGTCAGCTCGTAATCCTCACCGTTTTTTGCCGCTTCTCTTATATTGTCAAACGACGCGGTGTAAAAATCCGACAGAGATGTTGCATAATCCGAAGTGTTTTGCTCTATTGTCTCGGCTGCCTCGTATGCTTCATCGGCTATATCCTGCCATCCTTTCATATCTCTATTCGCCGAAGCTATGGCGTCGTCAATCTTTTTCCCGCCGCCGGCAAGGGACGCGTATTGTTCCACGCCGCTGTCCCGCATAAAATCTCTGTATTTGGAATTTACCTTTTCGATAGCGTCGCTTTGTTCCTTTGCGGATAATGATGAATCCGTAGCTATGGTATCGTATTCATCCTTCCACTTTTCAAGCCATGTGACAGCGGTTTTGCATTTTTCAACATACCCGTCCATTTGCTTGCCGCGGTTAATCTCGTCATTATAGCGGTCCTTCGACGTGGAGTAATCCCCGGCGCCTTCGATTATTGAACCGTATAAATCAACATACGAGCTTTGTTTTTTGTTGTCTGCGTCATTGACGGCATTATCCAGCTTCTTTGTGTTGTCGGCGGCGTCCTTCACGTCGGCGCTGTCCACCACAAGCTTTATCTCATAATTCCTGTCAAAGTAGTCGGCAATTTCGGCAAGTCGCGCCCTTGCGTTCTCAAGCTCGTCGCCGGCATAATCGCCGTTTGATATGGCGCTTTGTAAGCTTTTGAACTCATCCGCCAATTTACGTGTGTTTTGTGCTGCCTCGGCGTCATTTTTGAATGTTTCACCGGCGGCTTTTACTTCTTCCGCAAAGTGGTTTCGGCTGTATACCGCCTCGTCCATTGCTTGATTGAGCTTTTTCACACCTATATGCAATCCCAGCACGACGGCAAGCGCCGCAGCCACCGGCGGAGCGATTGACGCTATGGCGGGCGCCGCAGCCGACGCCGCCGCTCCGACTGTACTTATACCCGTACCTATCGTTCCGATGGTCTTTATTGCGCCGGCGGTTCCCTTTACCAAAAGTCCCATTTCTACGACCGTTGCGCCGGTTGATACAATGGACTTTTTCTGCGCGTCGCTCATGCCGGCAAGCTTCTGCGTAAATCCCGACACCTCGCCCGTTACGTCCACAATTGTCGGCAGCATTACCTCGCCCAACGACCGCGCGGCCTCCGTGACGTTGTTTTTTGCTATCTGTATCTTTCCCGCCGTTGTGTTCGCTTTTGCGTCCGCTTCCTTTTGCAGTGCCGTATTCTCCGCCCACGCCTTGTTTGAGCGTTCCAAGGCATCCGTCATCAGGTCAATACCTTTGGGGCCTGCAAGTGCCTGTAGGGCGGTTATGTCGCGGATATTTTTAAATCCCAAATCCTCAAGCACGGAAATCTGGTCCTTCGCCTCTGAAAGTCCTTTTATAAAGTCCCTGAACGCGCCCGACGCGTCTTTTTTCCAATGCTGTGCAAAATCCTTTGAGGATTTCTTTGACACCTTCGCTATTGCCGCGAGGTCTTTTCCGCCGCCCGCAACCGCTTTCTGTATATCCATCCATATACGGCTTACGGCCGAGCCGCCGGCTTCGGCTTCTATACCCATTGAGGACAGCGCCGTTGCATATCCTAAAATGTCCTGTGCCGATATTCTCACGACTCCGCCCGTCTCGCCCATTCTCAGGGCAAGTGACGCTATTTCCGCCTCCGTTGTGGCGAAATTGTTTCCGAGGTCTACAATGGAGCTGCCGAGATTTCTTACTTTATCCTGTGATGTGTTTGTGACGTTCATAAACCGCGCGAGCACCGCCGCGCCTTCCGCACCGTAAAGATTGGTTGCGGTATTCATCTCCGCCATTACCTCGGTAAATTCAACGATATTGTCCGTCGCAATACCCAACTGACCGCCCGACGCCGCAAGCTCCGTCAACTGCGCTGTGGTTTGCGGGATAGCGCCGTGGCCGTTTACGCCCACCGTTGTCATATCGATTATGCCCCGCTTCACCTTTTCAAGCTGCTCCGGAGTTCCCTCGACCGTCTTTTTAACGCTCGCGAAATTATCCTCAAAGCTTATTGCGGCCTTTGCCGACGCCGCGCCTATCGCCGCTGTGCCGACTGCGACGACCTGCAAGGGCTTTGTTACTTTGTCTATGGCCTCGCCCGTCTCGCGCCACCTTGCGCCC
>CANRAG010000096.1 GCA_947628515.1 uncultured Clostridia bacterium
GGTGTTTATTATAATCGCGGCGTCGGGGTTCAGCCTGTGCGCGGCAATCAACATCCCCCGTCCCGTCGGCGCGGACGGAACCTCGCGCTGCGTTGAAAACACGAAATATGTGTCGTAGGCCGGTATCTGCTCCATCGCCTCCGCAACGCATATCGAGCCGAATCTGTCAAGAGCCTTGCCCTTTATACATTCGCCCATGCTGCCAAAGGATGTGTCAAATGTTATATAATCGCCCTTTTTAACCTTTTTCTTCGCTTTCTTTTTGTTCTTTGCGCCTATGTCTATATACAGCTCGTCAAGCTTTACCGCCTTGTTGCGTTCCTCCTCTGTTGTAAGATGCACCGCCTTCATGCCTATTATACCTTTTACGGCATTTTCCCCTATGACAACCCGTTTTGATATGAGTGTTCGCGCGTCAATGCTGCCTACCGCCGCGAATTTTATAAACCCCGTATCCGTAATATCGCTTACGATAAAGCCCGCTTCATCTATATTGCTGCCTATAAGTATTCTTTTTTTGTCGGAGCTTCCGCGCTTATACGCTATAACGTTGCCGAGCACGTCCACTTCCATGCTGTCGCATTTATCCCGCACAGCGTCCATGATATACCTGCGCGCCGCGTCCTCATTGCCCGACACGGCGTTAAGCTCACTCCATTCCTTTAAAGCGATAGCCATGAAATATCACGCTCCAATCCCTTTATAAACTCCGCGAGTATATCCGCCGCCGCTTTCACGTCCGAAACGGCAAGCGTTTCGACGGATGTGTGCATATACTTAAGCGGTATTGATATCAGCGCGGCAGCCGTTCCGCCGCCGGACACCTGCATTTCCCATGCGTCGGTTCCGGTGCAGCCGCCCTCTATGTCTATACTGTATTTTATGCCGCGTTCTTTTGCCGTTTCCTCAAGCCGCTCTCCGAGACGCGGATGAATATTGGGCCCCTTCGATATGACCGCGCCCGAACCGACATTAAACGCGCTCTTGCTGTTATCCGGCGTTATGCCGTGCGTAACATCGACAGCTATGGCAATATCCGGCTTGATGCTAAAGGATGTGGTCTTGCCGCCCCGACATCCCACCTCCTCCTGCACCGCCGCAACGGCGTAAACATCGCAGCCGAGCTTTATACCGCGAAGCTTTTTCATACACGCGATCAAGGCGGCTACGCTTGCGCGGTCGTCCATTGTCTTTGCGCTTATCTGCTTCTTTCCAAGCATCCCCACCGACTGCGGAAGGGTTATGCTGTCGCCGACCGATATAAGTGCCTTAACCGTGTCCGCGTCAAGGCCGGTGTCTATTGCCATATCCTCGCGTTTATAGCTTAAAGAGGTATCCGTCATATCCGCCGCCGGCGTG
The DNA here is from genome assembly GCA_947628515.1 of uncultured Clostridia bacterium. GTDB lineage: Bacteria > Bacillota > Clostridia > UBA1381 > UBA1381 > Ornithomonoglobus. The sequence continues at coordinate 1,360 of CANRAG010000096.1, forward strand.
CCTATAACCCCGCGCACGTCCATCTTTCCGTGTATCGTTACCTCCAGCGACGGCAGAATACGTTGATCCACGCCGCCCACATCCGTAAAGGTTATAAACCCCTCGTCGGTAACAGAGGATACCATAAGTCCTATTTCATCGATATGCGCCTCTATCATCACCCTCGGCGCTCCCTCCGCGCCGCAGCGCCGGCAGGCTATAACAGAACCGAGACTGTCAATTTCCACGCTGTCGCAAAACGGCTTGAAAAGTCTTGCGATCTCGCGGTTTATACGGTATTCATGCCCGGATATTCCTCTGAGATTGCTCAGATGCTCAATAAGCTTCTGCATCCGCTCCGCCTCCCTTTAGTTTAATTCATTTACGATTTGTTTGAACAGATTTCCGCGTTCCTCAAAATTCCTGAACATATCAAAGCTTGTAGACGCGGGCGAAAGCAGAACCACATCCCCCGCCTTCGCGCTGTTCCTTGCGGTGTTTACCGCCTCCTCATAGCTTGCCGCCTTAAAGATTTCGACCTCGTCCATACGTCCCGTAGACGCCAGCGCGTCCTTAATCTTGCCGCTTGTCGCGCCTATGAGTATGAGCGTTTTTACATGGTCGGCTATCGGCTCGCCTATCGCGTCATACGGAATTCCCTTATCCTTGCCGCCGGCTATCATTATGACTTTCTCAGGGAATACATTGAGAGTGTTTATTGTTCTGTTCGGACTTGAGTCTATGGAGCTGTTATAATATTTTACTCCGTCAAGGGTTCTTACAAGCTCTATTCTGTGCGGCACCCCGCCGAACTCCTTAGCCGTCTTAACTATAATATCATCGCTTACAAGTCCGGCCACGGCGCCTATAGCCGCCATGTAGTTTTCGACATTATGCATACCCGGTATATTAATGTCTCTTATATCGAGCACCGCTCTGCCCCTGTATGTTATCATGTCGCCGTCAAGGTGTATGCCGCCCCTGCCGGAGCGTGAGAAATATTCCACGTCTATCTGCTCCGGTATTTTAAGCGCGGCGCTGTCGGCATTATCCGCGTTAAGAATGAGCCGGTTCCCCGTAGCCATATATTTATATATGTTCGTTTTTGCTTCGATATATTCATTGTAATCCGTATGCCAGTCGAGATGGTTCGGGCTTAGATTGGTTATAACGGCAATCTCCGGCGAACATTTCATCGTGTGCAGCTGGAACGAGGACAGCTCGAGCACCACATAGTCCTCCGGACGCATCCCGCCCGTCTCCGAAAGGAGCGGATGCCCTATGTTGCCGCCGAGCCACGTCCTGTACCCGGCGTCTTTAAGCATTTTATGGATAATCGTGGTGGTCGTGGTCTTTCCGTCCGAGCCTGTTACCGCAATGATATGCGACGGGCACAGTTCAAAAAACGTTTCCATTTCGGAGGTTATGCGCGCGCCGCGCTCCGCCGCCTTTACAAGCTCCGGACGGTCTATGCGCATTCCGGGAGTTTTAAATATTATATCATCCGTAAGATTTTCAAGGTAGCCGTCGCCCAGACATGTTTTAACGCCAAGCTCCTTGCACACCTCATAGTTCTCTCCCAGCCACTGCGCGTCATGAGCGTCGCAGGCCGTTACGTTCGCGCCCGCGCCCGCCAGAAATCTTATAAGCGGCAGATTTGAAATGCCTATACCTATAACGGTTATATTCTTTCCCTCTATACTTTTTTTAAATATATCAATCTTAGTCATTTTGTCCTCCATTCCGCTCCGCCTCAACGCTTCGGATTTGCTCCGTACAGTCCGTTACGGCAGACCATATTAATATTATTATACTAAATTTAGCTTTAAATGTAAAGGCTATATAAGAAAAAATTGATATGCCGTATCATAATGAATAAAATTGTATCTCGTTTTTTGTGAATAATATACTAAAATTATTCAAGATATACAAAAAGTATAGCAAATTAGGATAAAATATGATAAAATACATTAAATACATTTAGGAGGTATCTGAAATGGACGAATTTTTTGATAAAATTAAAGACGGCGCTTCGAAGGCAAAGGACAGCGCGGGCAAAATAGCCAAAGAGGTGGCTAAGCGCACCACAAAGGCCATCACGCATACAAAGCTCGCTTTTGCCGTTAATGAGACACAGAATAAGGTAAAGGATATTTACAGTGAAATCGGTAAGGAGATTTACGCGCAGCATCTTGAAGGCGCTGATTTCGGCGAGTATTTTGCCGATTACTTTGATCAGCTTGACAAGCTCATGGAAGAAATCGAGATGATTAACTCTAAAATGGCGGAGCTGAAGAACTCGCTTAAATGTCCCGAATGCGGCGCTTACAACTCAAACGATTCTGAATTTTGCTCAAAGTGCGGCGCGCATATCAAGGACAAGGACGTCTCGGATGATAAGGATGACATAGAGGACGCGTTCAATGCCGCGGAGGACGATGAGGAAGAAGTAATAGTTATCAACCCGAAAAAACCGGAATAAAACGAGGATAAACAATGGATTTTGATAAACTGAGAAAAGCCGCGCTCGAAACCTTAAAGATAATGGGCGGCAAATCGGATGAAAAAGCGGAAGAAACCGAACCCGCGCCGGACGAGGAACCGGCGGTTGAAGAAGAACAGGAAGTCGCGGCGGACGACCGTTTCGGTGAAACACAGCGGCTTGACTTAAAGAGTATGCTCGATAAATTCAGAAAAAAGAAGGCCGCCGAAACTCCGGAGCACGCGCCGGAGGAACAAACCGAGGACGACGCAGCGGAAAAATCCGAACCGGAGACATCCGGTATCGAAAGGGAAATCGCCCCCGCGCCAACGCGGGAAAGCTATCCCGAGCCGCGGCAGGAAATCGTCCCCGCGCCGGCAGCGGTGATAGATTGCTCATTGTTTGATGATTTAAAAGACACGCTTTCGGAAATGGACAAAGAAATTTCCGAAATCTCGCGTATGCATAACGAGCAGTCCGCCGAAGTCGCGCAGACGCTTGAAGAGCTTACAAACGGGCTTAACGACCTGCGCCGCGCGTCCGAAAAATCCGGTGAGGCGAACTCCTCCATAATCGCGCGTCTTAATAACACGGAAAAGAAGCTCAACAGCATGTCAAACACCTTAGCGGGGGTATCAAAGCTTAACGACAGTATATTTGACCTTAAAAATTCCCAGATGAACACCAAAAATTCTTTAGGGGATTTGGAGGCTTCATTTTTCAGGCTCAAGCGTAAAATGTCAACGAGCGTCCTGATTATAAGCATATTGACGGCTATTATCGCGGTTCTTGAAATTATAAATCTTTTATCATGATTAAGAGAGCGAATTTCGCTCTCTTTTTTGCTTGACAAATTTTTTTATTTGTGTTATTATATACGGGCATTAAAAATTTAAACACTTGAAAACGACACATGTATTACCGAAGGTATGTAAATCTGATTACGGAACGACTGCTTTGGAATACCATGTGTGTTTTTTTGTGCTAAGGAGGAAGAAATAAATGCCTAAAAACCAATTTCAAAGATGTATATTTGCATTAATCACAGTAATTATAACGGTGCACGCCTATATATTTTACAGTCTCTATGTAATTAACGGGGCGGCCTTCATGGAAACGACAGGGGCCGGCAGCGTTCTGACCGCTCTTAACAAAATGGGCGGTATCCCGATGCTCGGCACCAATCTCCCCATATGGACATGCGTTCTTATAGAATTCTGTTTCGCATACTGTCTTGAAATATTCATGGGCAGTCCCTGTTCGTTCAAGCTTGCCTGCAAGACCGCAAACCCCCGGGAAACGGACCCCGCGCGCTTTGAAACAATAGTAATCTGCGCGACGGTAGTGATTATGTGCCCCGCCATGAGCCTTATAGCGGCGTTTTTATACTATCCGTATCGTTTCGTACCGTTTAATATACTTACGCTGCTTGCCAACTGGTTAAAGCTTGTATGCTTCAATTTCCCGTTCGCGGTCTTTACACAGATTTTCTTTATTCAACCGTTTGTCAGAATAGTCTTTAGGGCAATATTCTGCCGCAAAGCGGCAGATATACGATAGAGCCTATCTGTTTAGCAGCCATACCGCGAAGGTGAGATAACCCGCAAAGGTCACCCACAGCAGATACGGCAGTTGCAGCCACGCGGCTGCCGGACTTGTTTTTCTGAATTCGATTATCATAATAATAATCATCAGCCACAGCAGTACAAGCCATATGAACGCGAACAGGTACGCCTGCATGTTGAAAAATATTATGCTCCAGAAGAAGTTTACCACAAGCTGAGCGCCGTATATGCGCAGGGCCGCTCCGGCGGCCTCCGGGTCCTGCTCGCGGTTCTGCCATACAATCGCGCTGCCTATACCCATAAGGATAAACAGAATTGTCCATACGATGGGAAACAGCCACGACGGCGGCGAAAGCGCCGGCTTTGCCATATTGTTATACTGAGTCATTCCGTCGCGGATAAGCCATGCCGAAAGCCCGCCCACGATAAGCGGTATTGCTATTCCTATTACGTACGGTTTTATTTTTTTCCACATAATACATCACCCGAATATAGTATATGCAAAATACGCAAAAAAATAACCCCGCGCTTAACGCGTGAGGTTATTTGAAAAATCAACCTTCCTTGTCCCAAAGTCCAACATAGAAGTTGGTATAGTCCCTGTCTCCGTCGCGCACCGCGGCTATTGCCGAGCGCGGATGAACATTAAGAATACCCGTGCAGAGATACGGAACGTCATAGCCCCATACAACACCCTGCTCCTTGAGCTTTACAATTTCGTCCTGTACAAATCTCAATATCGGGATTATGCTGTATTTCGGGTTTCGTAAAAAGCCCATGAGCATTTCCATCATACAGTTGCCCGCGCCGCGTCCCATGCCGCTCATTGTCGCGTCAAGATAGCTCGCGCCGTACGAGCAGGCCTCAATTGTGTTCGCGAACGCAAGCTGCTGGTTATTATGCGCGTGAATACCTATCTTTTTATTGTACCTGTCCGCAAATGCCTGGTACTTTTCCGCAAGCTCCTTTATCTGTTCCGGATAGAGCGAGCCGTAGCTGTCAACAAGATATACAATATCCACCGAGCTTTCTCCCAACAGTTCAAGCGCCATATCTATATCGCGCTCGCGCGCGGTCGAAACGGCCATTATGTTGCATGAAGTCTCATAGCCCATGCTGTGGCAGTATTCAATCATCTCTATCGCCGCCGGCATCTGATGAACATATGTCGCGACGCGGATGAGGTCTATTACGCTCTCTGACTTTGGCAGAATATCATGCTTAAAATCCGTTCTACCCACATCCGCCATTACCGCGATCTTTATGTCGGTGTTATTCTCGCCCACAATATCTCTTATATCCTGCTCATCGCAGAACTTCCACTTTCCGAACTCCTCCGGATTAAACAGCTCCTTTGACGCCTTATAGCCGAACTCCATATAGTCAACGCCCGCTTTGATATTGGTCCTATAAAGCTTTTTTACGAACTCATCGTCAAAGAAGAAGTTGTTCACAAGTCCTCCGTCACGAATTGTAGCGTCAACGACCTTTATATCAGGCCGGAACTGCATTAAATTTCCACGTCTTTCCATTTTAAAAAATCCTCCTACCGTATTACATTTGACGCTCCGGTTATCCGGAACATCGCTACGAATTAATATTATACAACTTTCGCCCCTGTTTGTCAATAAAAAAATAAATTTAAACTTTTTTAAAAAAACCCTTTATTTTTCATTTCGTTTATGGTATAATAATGCAATAAGCGTTTCTGCGCTAAAATTCAGAGGAGGTGCGTATATGAAGCACGTAAAGACCTTGAACAAGGCCAACCTTAAGGAAACTGCTGTTCACGGCGGCTGCGGCGAGTGCCAGACATCATGTCAGTCGGCTTGTAAGACATCATGCACAGTAGCTAACCAGAAGTGTGAGCACGCGGAATAATCAAACTTCTGAAAATCGAACAGTTACGCTTGGCGCTCTGTAAAATACACGTCAGGCGTATTGTTTTGATTACGAATTTACCGGAAAGGATTTTGATTTAATTGATACATAAATATAAGCTTTTTGATATGGACATAGTCTTAGACGTCTATTCCGGCGCGGTGCATGTGGTGGACGACTGTATATATGATATGTTAGACTACCTGTTTGAGCCGTTTTTACCGGAGCCGGAATGTCCGCGGTTTATTGTAGACGAGCTTTCTGAGAAATATTCCGAAAGCGATATACGCGAGAGCTATGCTGAAATCTGTGAGCTTGCGGCAAACGGTCAGCTCTTTACCGACGACGAATATGAAAAATTCGCGTTAAATTGGAACAAGGGCAGCGTGGTAAAGGCGCTGTGCCTGCATATCGCGCATGACTGCAATCTACGCTGTAAATACTGCTTCGCGGGCACGGGCGAGTACCACGGCGCGCGCGGCATGATGAGCGAGGAGACCGGAAAAAAGGCGATAGATTTTGTTATCAAAAACAGCGGGAACAGAAAAAATATCGAAATAGACTATTTTGGCGGCGAGCCGCTTATGAATTTTGATGCGGTTAAGGAAATCACGGAATACGCCAAGGCCGAGGGCGCCAAGCACGGGAAGAACTTCCGGTTCACGGTTACAACCAACGGTATATTGCTTGACGAGGACAAGAAGAAATACATAAACGAAAACATGTCAAATGTGGTGCTTAGCATCGACGGGCGAAAGGAAGTTAACGACCGTATGCGCCCGACCGCGTCGGGCAAGGGCACATATGATACCATACTCCCCAAATTCCTCGATATGGCAAACAGCCGGAACCAGGACAGGTACTACGTCAGGGGCACGTTCACCGCGTTCAATAAGGATTTTGCAAATGATGTTATACACCTTGCCGACCTCGGCTTCAGGCAGACGTCCGTAGAACCGGTAGTGGCGCCCGGCGACGCGGAATACGCGCTTTGCGAGGATGATATTCCCGTAATATTTGAGCAATACGAAAAGCTCGCCAAAGAATACATAAAGCGTTGGAAAAACGGAAATTGGTTCAACTTCTTCCATTTCATGATTGACCTCGACCAGGGGCCATGCGCGATAAAGCGTCTTTCCGGCTGCGGAGCGGGGCACGAATACCTCGCGGTTGCCGCCGACGGCGACCTCTACCCATGCCACCAGTTTGTCGGTAACAAGGATTTCTTAATGGGCAATGTGTACGAAGGCAAAGTCAATAAGGACATACGCGGCTATTTTGAGAAATCAAACATATACACAAAGGATAAATGCAGAAGCTGTTTCGCAAAATTCTATTGCAGCGGCGGATGCAACGCAAACGCGTTCAATTTCAACGGCGATATAAACAAGCCGTACGCGCTCGCGTGCGAGTTCGAGAAAAAGCGCGTCGAATGTGCTATAGCGATAGAGGCGGCAAAGAAATTAAGCGACTGAAAAAGACCTGCGGGAGGCATGTAAGCCTCCCGCGTTTTTTATTTCGCAAGCATAGCCGCGCCGACTATTCCGGCGTCATTAAAAAGCTTTGCCGTCACAAGCTCTGTTTTCGGCATGAACTTATTATAACGGTTCGCCGCTATATATTCTCTTATCGGATTGAGAAGATAGTCGCCCTCGCGGCTTATGCCTCCGCCTATGGCTATAACATCGGGCTGCAGCATATTCTCGCAGCTTACAATGCCATCCGCAACATATTTAGCGTATTGCCCGACCACGGCCGCGGCCGTCCCGTCGCCCTGCTTTGCCGCCAT
>CANRAG010000097.1 GCA_947628515.1 uncultured Clostridia bacterium
GTTTAGAAGCGTGATCAGCGTCTTGTACTCGCCCTTTGTTATCGAGCCGTGCTTCGAGACGTCGTTTAAGAACGACATCATTGCCGCGATAGCCGTGTTGAACTTCATTCTCTCGAAATCGTCGCCGACCTTCTTTATCATCTTATGCACGGCCTTTTCAAGCTCCGGACTGTAGCCCTCGTCGTCTGTCATTATATCCTGAAGTCTCCACACCTTCTCTATAAAGCGGTAGCAGCCCTTCAGCCCCTGCTGCGACCACGGCGTGCTCTGGTCGAACGCACCCAAAAACATCTCATAGGTTCTGAACGCATCCGCGCCCACCTCGTTTACCACATCGTCCGGATTTATTACGTTGCCGCGCGATTTTGACATCTTCTCGCTGTTCTCGCCCAAAATCATGCCGTGCGACGTGCGCTTTTTGTACGGCTCCGCGGTCGGAACCACGCCTATATCATACAGGAACTTATGCCAGAACCGCGAATAGAGCAGATGCAGAGTTGTGTGCTCCATACCGCCGTTATACCAGTCAACCGGCGTCCAGTACCTTAGCGCCTCCTCCGAGGCAAGCGCGTTGTCGTTATGCGCGTCGGTATATCTTAGGAAATACCAGCTTGACCCCGCCCACTGCGGCATTGTATCGGTCTCGCGCTTTGCGGGGCCGCCGCAGCACGGGCATACGGTATTGATCCACTCCGTCGCGTTTGCAAGCGGCGACTCGCCGTTCTCGCCGGGCTTGAACTCCTCCATATCCGGCAATACCAGCGGCAGCTCCGATTCGGGAACGGGCACATACCCGCACTTATCGCAGCGCACAATCGGAATGGGCTCGCCCCAGTAGCGCTGACGCGAGAATACCCAGTCGCGCAGCTTGAAATTCACCTTTCGCGTGCCAAGCCCGTTTTGTTCCAGATAATCTATCATTGTCGGGATTGCCTCCTTAACGGTCATGCCCGTCAAAAATCCCGAATTTACCATTTCGCCCTTATATACGTCGGTGTAGGCCTCCTCCTGCACGTCCTTGCCGCCCGCTACGACCTCGATAATTGGAAGATTGAACTTTTTCGCAAACTCCCAGTCGCGCGTATCGTGAGCCGGAACCGCCATAATCGCGCCCGTGCCGTAGGTTACAAGCACGTAGTCCGAAACAAAGACCGGAATTTCCGCGCCATTTACGGGATTTATCGCCTTGACGCCCTTCAGCTCTACGCCCGTCTTTTCCTTTGCGAGCTCCGTCCTTTCAAACTCGGACTTTCTCGACGCTTCGAGCCGGTACGCCTTCACCTCGTCGTAGTTTGTAATCGTATCCGCAAGCTTGTCGATAAGCGGGTGTTCGGGTGAAATAACCGTATATGTCGCGCCGAAAAGCGTGTCGCAGCGCGTTGTATACACGACCATATCATCGCCCGTAGTAAGCTTAAACCTCACCTCCGCGCCCTCTGAGCGCCCTATCCAGTTTTTCTGCTGCGTCTTTATCTTTTCAAGAAAATCTATATCGTCAAGATCGTCTATAAGCCTCTGGGCGTATTCGGTAATTTTAAGCATCCACTGGCTCTGCCGCTTCTGGATAACCTCGCCGCCGCAGCGCTCGCACACGCCGTTTACGACCTCCTCGTTCGCCAGACCCACCTGACACGAGGTACACCAGTTGATTGGCATTTCCTTCTTATACGCAAGCCCTTTCTTAAAGAGCTGTAAAAAAATCCACTGCGTCCATTTATAATATGACGGGTCGGTGGTGTTTATCTCCCTCGACCAGTCGAACGAGAATCCGAGCATTTTAAGTTGACGCTTGAAGTTTGCTATGTTCTTTGCCGTTATGACGGCGGGATGAACATTATTCTTTATGGCGTAGTTTTCAGCCGGCAGACCGAACGCGTCCCAGCCTATCGGATACAGCACGTTATAGCCCTGCATACGCCGCTTGCGCGCGATAATATCCATCGCCGTATAGCTTCGCGGATGCCCTACGTGCAGTCCCTGCCCCGATGGATACGGAAACTCTATAAGCCCGAAAAACTTCTTTTTATCCGAGCCGTTTACCGCCTCGAACGCATGCGCCTCGTCCCACTTCTTCTGCCATTTTGACTCAATTTCTTTAAAATTGTAATCTGCCATTTCTTATATCCCTTCCTTACTTATTCCTCCGCAAAATCGGCTCTTTTAGCCGTGCCCGCGTCGTCCCAAAGCCTTTCTATGCCGTAGAACTCGCGTATCTCCTGCTGCATAACGTGAACGACTACGTCGCCGTAGTCCATGAGTATCCATGAGCCGGTACTGTAGCCCTCCTTATGCAAAACGACAATCCCCGCCTTGTCGAGCTGCTCTTCGACCTCGTCAGCGCAAGCGCGTACCTGCACTGTAGACTGACAGGACGCAATCACGAAATAATCTCCCAGAGACGTCTGTTCGGAAACGTTTAGCACCTCTATATTGTCCGCCTTTTTATCTTCGAGCGCCGCGACCGCCGCGTTCGCCTTTTCAAGAGAAGTCATAAAATCAATCCCCCATTTCTCAAATCATATTTATTTATTGTTTTTACAAATATCATTCCATGCTTCTAACGTGTTGGGATGAATGATCACGCCCTTTTTAAGATTATGCGTAAGCGACTGCCTTACCGCCTCGAAAAACGCGTCGTCTATGCTCCTTTTTGACAGCTTCCGAAGCGTCTCCACGCCGTCATAGTCGCGGTTCGGCTCCGTGACGTCCGCCACATACACGATCTTGTCGAGCAGGGTCATATCCTTTCGCGCGACCGTATGATAGCGTATCGCGTCAAGAATTTCCTCATCCTCCACACCGTAGTCATATCGCGCCACAATCGCGCCCAGCGGCGCGTGCAGCACCGGATGACACGCCTTTGTCATATCGTCCGGCTCAAAATCATATTTTTCGCACAGCTCCCGTTCCTCGTCGCGCGTCAGGCATTTCGCGCAGTCGTGCAAAAGTCCGGCTATATACGCCTTTTTCACGTCAGCGCCGAAAAGCCGCGCCATGCGCACCGCCTCGCCGCATACGCCCAGGCTGTGGGCAAACCGTTTCTTCTTAAGAGCCTCCGAGAGCTTTGTCTGCATTTGTTTTCTGTTCATGCCAAGTCCTTATATAACCTATGTTGTTCTATAAATTCCAAAACCGTATCCGGCACGAAATACCTCACGGATTTCCCATCGCGTACGCGGCGGCGTATCTCCGTTGACGATATGCAAAATACCGGCGCGTTAATTACGCGTATATCCGCCCCCAGCTCGTCCGCCCTCGACCTCGCGAGCTCGGTAAGCTCCGGCACGCCGTCCCTGGGGTATACCAAAATCACGCATTTTTGCGCGATTATATCGGGTCTGTACCATGTTAAAATATCTCGCAGCGAATCTGCGCCTATGATAAAATAATACTCCGTGTCCGGATTTTCCTTACAAAGCGCGGTAAGCGTCTTTGCCGTATAGGAATATTCGCTTTTATTTATCTCATAATCGAACGGTACAAGCCCCGGCTCGTCCGCCGCCGCCAGCCTGACCATGGCATGGCGCATATCGGCCGGTGTAACCGCTTCTTCCCTCTTATGCGGCGGATTGCCGCCCGTCATTATAAGCACCTCGCTAAGCCCGTACTGCTCCATAGCCGCGCGCGCCGCTATAAGATGCCCGTTATGCACCGGGTCAAAGGTTCCGCCCAAAATACCCACGCGTTTCATCTCTTCGGCAGCTCTATTCTGCGGTTCTTCTCGTTTCGGGATTTCCTGTATAGAATAAATTTATTGCCTATGGCCTGAACCGGCTCCGCGTTAAGTCTTTTTGCAATATCGTCGCAAGTATCGCGCGTGTCAAGCATAGCGTTTTCAAGAATTGAAAGCTTTATAAGCTCCCTCTTTTCAAGCGCCTCGTCGACGGCGGCTATTACCGAATCGGAAACCCCTTCTCTGCCTATCTGCATAACGGGTTTTAAAGTGTGCCCTTCCTTCCTCAAAAACGCTCTCTGTTTTCCGGTTACCATCAAATGCCTCCATATAGCAAAATTACAAATATCCGTTTTTTATTCTATCATATTTAACCCCCTATGTCAAGCAATAATGCCCCCTATGTTCGAAAAAATGTATAAAGTAGACAGAAACCGCACGACTATGCAATGCGGTTTCTGTTTTTGTATCCGCGAAAACTCCGCGGATTATATTGAATTTAACACTTGTAATGCGCGTTCGGGCTCTGCCTGATTACACATTTATGCCCCTTGTGTTGCATACTGCGCCATTCCATGCTAAAATAGCAGTGGGAGGTGCGGACATGAAGTATGGAACATATTGCAGTAAATGCAACAGCTTTTTCTATTCAAACAAGCCCGGCCACTATTGCCGCCGCTGCCGCTCCGTTTTGAAACAGCTCGATTTGAGCTATGAGCAGTTTGCCGCGCTTTCGGTAAACGAGCGCTACCGGCTTGCGTACAGTCTCACGAACGAACAGAAAAAGGATGGGCGGTAGCGACTTTTCCGCAATTCATTTCTTAAGATAATTATTAAATACCTCCTCCGCCTTTGCGGAGTCCGATGAAATAACCATAACTACATTATCTCTGTACACATCCACAAATGCCGAATCGAGCTTCGCCGTCTCCTGCGGACGGTAATGCGAATACTCACTCTTAAGCCTTTCAATATGCTGCCGCAGCTTTTCAGATGCCGTATCGGTATCGTTTGTATGCATTATGATAAATTCGTCGCATGTGCCCTTGGTTCCCACATACGCGGTAAGCTCCTCATAATCATTGGGATTGATAAAGAAATATCGCTCCGCGCCCGCGTCGTCGAGCTGAACGAGCGTTTCGGAAAAGCTTAATCCCGAATTAAACGCCTCCGCAAGCTCGCCGCCGTCAATGGTCTTTTTCTTTCCGCATGCCGCAAGCGTGGATACGCACAGCAGCGCGGAAATAACCGTAATAAACCTTTTCATTTGCTCATCTCTCCCCGGGCTTGTCCTTAACCGAATCCTTGCGCACATCAACGGTCGGCTCCGGCTGTTTTCCTTTACCTGACGGGCTTTCCGTCGCTGACGCGTCCTCATCATCTTCATCGTCCGTCTCGTCCCTGCCGCTGTCCTTGTCGGTATCGTCGCCGGTTTCATCGTCCTCATCGTCTATATTAGCTTTGTCCGGCACGGCCGATTTCTTTGTCATATACTCTATAAGCTCAATGCAACAGTCACGGTTAAGGTTTATTCCGTCGGCGGATACGCCCTCCGGCAGATAGCCGCCGTCGCTGCCAACAGCCTTTACCGAATCCACGTAATAAACATCCTCCTCGGCGGCCATGAGCTTTATCTTTTTATTATAATCCTTTATCTTCTTTTCGGACAGTCCGTATTCCTCGTTCTTTGACGCCTCCCGTGTAACGGGCGGAATACCGATTATATATATCTGCGCGCTCGGCTGATATGATTTAATCTTTTCGACAAGCTCCATATACGCGCTTACAAACGACTTCTCCAATTCACCCGAAATCTCGCGTTCACCGAAAGACAGGAAAATCTTGTTGAACTTCTTGCTCTTTAGCTGATCCACAGCTGCGGTGGTGGAATATCCCGCCGCTGTGGTATAGACATTCTCAACGTCCAGGTCTATGCCCGTATAGAAATCCGTATCCGGCAGAAGGCTGTACATGGATATGGAGTCCGCGACAGCATTGCCCATGAACGCGGCATTATTGAAAAATGAAATGTTTACCTTTGATATATCAACATCCGTTTTGTATGTCCCGCCCGCGGAGTCTGTCTGCTGCGGTGCTGCCGTTGTATCTGTCTGCCCCGCCGCCGGCGCTGACGTACTATTCTTTACCGAGCATGCCCTGTTTACCGCGATTACCGCCACAGCGGCTACCGCCGCGAATACAACCAGGGCGCAGTTCCTCCGCCTGCGCGCGCGTCTTTGGCGTTCGCGCCGACGCCGCTCCTGCTCGCGTTTCCACATTCTTGCAGACATAGCCATACTATGCAGCCCCTTTCGCTTGTTTATATCATTAGCTTATATCGGTTACAGTCCGCCATTCGGTTAAATGCGCGCGGTAATAATTTGTGCTGTAACGCTTATCTCAGCAGCTCCAGTGCCTTATTAAGCTGCGTGTCCTCCCCGCGCGGAACCTCCGACGCGTAACCGTCCTGATACTGCTCCGGCAGGCTGACCTCATAATCGGGTTCTATGCCCACCCCGTGTATGCACACTCCGCTCGGAGTATAATACTTTGCTATCGTCATCGACATACCCGACCCGTCCTCAAACGGGAACACAGTCTGAACAATGCCCTTGCCGAAGCTGCGCTCACCCACAATTTCAGCACGGTCAAAATCCTTAAGCGCGCCTGTGAGTATCTCCGACGCGCTCGCGCTGTTGCCGTTTATGAGCACAACTATGGGAATATCAAGCTCCGACGCGTCGGATTTGAAATCCTCTCGCTGTCCCGTTTTGGTCTGGGTGTAGGTTATAATCCCCTCCGGCAGCAGGTAGTCCGCGATATCGCACACAATGTCGAGCACTCCGCCGGGATTGTCGCGCAGGTCGATAATCATTCTGTCCATGCCTTCCTCGCGCAAGCCGTCCACCTGTGACACAAACTCCGTATACGTGTTTTCGTCCGAGCCGGACTCGTTTGTGTTAAAACTGTTTATGCGCACATAGCCGATACCGTCTTCTATCATTTCGCTTTCAACGGAATGGCTCGAAATCTGTTTGCGCTCAATAGTATAATCCTTAACCTCGCCTTCGCGCTCGATTGTAATTACCACCTGCGAGCCCGCCTTGCCGCTCTTTATGTCGTTTACACATTCGTTCATCTGCGTTCCGTCATAATTCGTACCGTCAACGGCAAGGATGTAGTCGCCGGGCTTGATTCCCGCGTCATACGCCGGAGAATCCGCCGTCGGCGCCACAACCACAATTTTACCCGCGTCCTCGTCAACCGAGATAACAACGCCTATGCCGACATAGCTGTCCTCAACCTCGCTGATATATGACTCGAACTCATCGGGCGAATAGTAATGCGTATACGGCTCATTAAGTCCTTCCACGTACCCCTTTATCGCCGCCTCGTCCATCGCCTTTCTATCGTAATCGTCATAGAGATAGTTTCTCTCAATATACCGGTTCACCTTATCTATCTTTGCCGCCACGGAGCTTCTGCCCGAAAACGGCGTAATTGCGGTATAAAATACAGTGGCGGCGGAGAAAGTAACCACCGCTGTTACAGAAATTATGATTGTGTTCTTTAAAACAGGTTTCAAGCCTTTTCTACCTCCGAATATTTTAAAAGGCTGTCCCAAAACGCGTATAAGCTTCGTGACAGCCCTTGAATTTCTTTTACTTTTACTCCCTCGCCATCAGATTTTCATAGGGTTCGAAATCAGATACTTATGTACCATCATCGCTACCTTGAATACTATTGCCTGATCAAACTTTCTCAAATCAAGACCTGTGAGCTTATAAATCTTTTCAAGTCTGTATACGAGAGTATTTCTGTGTACAAACAGCTGTCTTGATGTTTCGCTTACGTTGAGGTCATTTTCAAAAAATTTATTTATTGTAAGAATTGTTTCATCGTCGAGAGTTGTGATGTCGCCCTTCTTAAATACTTCCTTTAAGAACAGCTCACACAGCTTTATGGGCAGCTGATAGATAAGGCGGCCTATGCCGAGATTATCATAGCTCAATATGTTCTTTTCCTCGTCGAACACCTTCCCCACTTCGATTGCAATCTGCGCCTCCTTATAGGAGTTGTTCAGCTCATCGATATTGGACGCCACGGTTGAAAGTCCCACAACCACCGGATACATGATTTCCGCATTAACGGTATCCAGTATCTGCGTTGCCAGTTTTTCAAGTTCCTCCGTGCTGAGAACTTCTTTAAGTTCCTTTATAAATACGATATTATTCGAATCTATGCTTATTATAAAGTCATGCTCCTTGTCGGGGAACATATTCCTTACCACTTCGTAAATTCCGCTCTCGCCCTGGCTCGTAACCTTGATATAGAATACGGCTCTGGGCACATCACATTCAACATGCAGCTCTCGCGCTTTCTGGTGTAGGTCAAATGATATGAGATTGTCAAAGATGATGTTCTGCATAAAGTTTGTCTTATCATACTTCTCATCATAATAATGGCGCACATTATTCGCCGCTATCGCAACCGCGCTGCAGCAATATTTCGCCGCCTCGTCCGTGCCCTCGACATATACTACGTATTCGGCATACGGCTTGTTTGACATAGCTCTTATGGTATAACCGTCCTTAAACAAAATTTTTTCACTGTTTGCCGCCGCCGAAACAAGGCTCTCTATAGTTTCCTCCAGCGGCTCAACGCCGTTATACGCGAGAACCAAACCGTGCGAATCCGCAATGCCGAATCTCTTCGGGAACACCTCCGCCATCTGTGTCACAATATTCTGAAATGCTTTACTTATCATCTTTACTCCTCCGCCAGTCAAACTGTATTTAAAAACACGGCAACCGCGCCAATGCCAATCTCTATGTATTAATACATATATTATACAACATTAATTTCAATTTTTCAAGCTTTTTTTGAAATCTTTTATATAATTTTGTATAAAAATTCGAGATTAAAAATTCATGGGACTAAAGAGTGCTCCTTAGTCCCATTGACTGACAGTGGCTCGCAAATTCCGACACTTGCTCATCCCCGATAAGCCCGCTGTCAAGGTTTCGCTTTATATTGTTCCTCCTGTTTATTAACACATCGAACCATCTGTATACCGCGATAAACGGATATAGCGGCCGGTGCGTCGCAATCTTTCCATACCGCATTGATAAAGCCTGTCTTGACGGGAATAAAGTACGGAAAAACACTTTAAGCCTTGCGCTTGTATATTCGCCGTTTTTTGACTCCCTGTAAACGCGCGAGCTGTCCGCTCTCTCCTTAGTGCCCCATGCTCCGCTGTTTAATATGTAATACGCCATCTCTTT
>CANRAG010000098.1 GCA_947628515.1 uncultured Clostridia bacterium
ATGGCACTGGACATAGCGATGTATGTCAAGACGAAAATACGCCGCAGGCGCGATGAAAAGCTACGACGTATGCGGCGTATTGAGCGGTTTAGGAACTACCGTCCCGCGTCGATACAAATAGCTAACGAGTTCGCGGCGGAGCTTAAGGACAAACAAGCGCCCGTGCGCAAGGCGACAGGGTACTTTTCTGACGCGGCGACGCAGGAGGTCGTAAAATGAAAATGCGCCCATCGTGAAACGGGCGCAAAGGCATATCATGATATACCAACCTACAGTTACAGTATATCATGACATGCCGAAAAATTCAAGAACAAAATTTTAAAAATCAAAATAATTTCGTGTTTGGAGGTAATTATGATTAAAATTAATGAATTTCAGTTTGAAAATGTCAAGCGAATAAAAGCAGTTGAAGTCCATCCCAACGAGAACGGGCTTACCGTGGTAGGAGGTAAGAATAATCAAGGTAAAACATCGGTATTGGATTCAATAGCATGGGTATTGGGTGGTGATAAATTCAAACCGTCACAGGCGACGCGCGACGGATCCGTTATACCGCCGTTTTTACACATTGAATTATCCAACGGGCTTATCGTAGAGCGTAAGGGCAAAAACGGCTCGTTGAAAGTAACGGACCCGAACGGGAACAAGGGCGGGCAGCAGCTACTTAATGAGTTTATAGAAACACTTGCGCTTGACCTGCCTAAGTTTATGAATGCGTCCGGCAAGGAGAAAGCGAACATTCTGTTAAAGATAATCGGAGTGGGCGACAGGCTGTACGAGCTTGACCGGCAGGAGCAGGAGGCATACAACCGCCGTCACGCGATAGGTCAGATCGCGGACCAGAAGCTTAAATACGCGAAGGAGATGCCGCAGCACCCCGGAGTACCGTCGGAACCGGTGTCGATTACCGAACTTATCCGGCAACAGCAAGACATACTTGTCCGAAACGGTGAAAATAAGCGAAAGCGCGAGCTTGCCGGTTCATATCGGGCAGAAGTTGAGAAATACACCGCGATAATAGCTGAAACACAGCTCAAGCTTGATGAGGCTATGGAAAATCTTAAAATTGCCGAAAAGAACGCTATGGGTCTTCATGATGAAAGCACAGAGGAGCTTGAAAAGAACATTGCTGACATAGAGAGTATCAATATCAAGATCAGAGCCAATCTTGACCGCGAAAAGGCGTTTGAGGACGCGGAGTATTACAAAAATCAGTATAACGATCTTACAGCACAGATAGACGATATACGCACAAAGCGGACAAACCTGTTGAATGATGCGGATCTTCCGCTTAAAGGGCTGTCCGTATCCAACGGAGAGCTGTTATATAACGGACACAGCTGGGATAACATGAGCAGCTCGGAGCAGCTTAAGGTATCGACGGCGATAGTCCGTAAACTCAATCCGAAATGCGGGTTTGTGCTGATAGACAAGCTTGAGCAGATGGATATTGACACATTAAACGAGTTCGGAGCATGGCTTGAGGCGGAGAATTTACAAGCGATCGCGACAAGGGTAAGCACCGGTTCGGAATGTGCGATCATTATAGAGGACGGCTACGGGCGTG
Organism: uncultured Clostridia bacterium; assembly: GCA_947628515.1. GTDB lineage: Bacteria > Bacillota > Clostridia > UBA1381 > UBA1381 > Ornithomonoglobus. The sequence continues at coordinate 1,568 of CANRAG010000098.1, forward strand.
GTATTTCGGAACCGCCGACACAGAAAAATTGGAAGGCAGGTGAATTTTGATGAGAATAACAACAGGAATAATTCGCTCGGCAAAAAAAATTGTAGTTTACGGTCCCGAAGGTATAGGTAAGTCCACATTTGCAAGCAGTTTTCCTAAAGCGGTATTTATCGATACGGAAGGCTCCACAAAGACCATGGATGTATCAAGACTTCCAAAGCCTACGTCATGGACTATGCTGTTTGATGAAATACGTTATGTTCTTGCCAACCCCGATGTGTGTACAACGCTTATAATAGACACAATAGACTGGGCGGAAAGGCTCTGTATTGAAAATATATGCGCAAAATACAATAAAAAAGGCATAGAGGATTTTGGTTACGGCAACGGGTATGTATATGAACAAGAGGAATTTGGAAGGCTGCTTAACATACTTGACGAGGTAATAGAATGCGGAATAAATATAGTGCTTACCGCTCACGCACAGCTGCGGAAGTTTGAGCAGCCGGATGAAGCGGGGGCTTATGACAGATGGGAGCTGAAGCTTGGCAAAAAAACCGGATCTTTAATTTCCCCGATTGTCAAAGAGTGGGCGGATATAGTCTTATTTGCAAATTATCAAACGTTTGCGGTAGCTGCGGACGATAAAGGAAAGAAGTTCAAAGCACAGGGCGGAAAGCGCGTAATGTACACGTCACATCATCCGTGCTGGGATGCAAAGAACAGAGACGGACTTGCTGAAATGCTGCCGTTTGAATATGCGGCGATACAGCATGTGATTCCCAAGGGGCGCGTAATATCGGGCATACATAATACAGAACCGAACGATACGCCCATGGTAGAAGTATCATCTGGGAAGCAATCGGAGGACGGACCGCACATACTTGTAACAGAGGATATAGCAAAGGAAATATCGGACGATTCTACGGATCTACCGGACGGCTTTGTATACATTAGCGATACAGAATCGCCGTTTGACAATGAACCGGTATATTCTCCGGGACTGCCGAAAGCTTTAACGGATTTGATGACGGAGCACGGTATAACAGAGACCGAAATAAAGAAAGTTGTGGCGTTAAAAGGTTATTATCCGGAAGAAACGCCGATACAAAATTATGATCCGGCATTCATAGACGGCGTTCTTATAGGCGCGTGGGATCAGGTGAAAAATATGGTAATGCAACAGAAAGACGACAATTTAACATTTTAAAAATTGAAAGGAGTAAAGACAATGGAAGCAAATAATATCGACAGAGAATTAAGCTGGGATGATGAAATTGAAAAGGACGGCAGTGATTTTGTCATACTGCCCGAAGGCGATTACGATTTTACCGTGACCGGATTTGAAAGAGGGAGACATAACGGCTCCGCAAAGCTGCCGGCATGCAACAAGGCAATTTTAACGGTAAAGATTGAAGGTTCGGAAGGGACAACCACAATTTACCACAACCTGTTTCTACACAGCAAGTGTGAAGGACTGCTGTGCGCGTTCTTTACAAGTATCGGACAGCGCAAAAGGGGCGAAAAACTCCGTATGAACTGGGTAAGAGTGGTAGGCTCGCATGGTAAGTGTCATGTCGGCATACACGAGTATCAGGGGCGCGACGAGGAACCGAAGAAATCAAATCAGATAACACGATTCTATGAACCGGAAGAACAATTGTCTTTAAATGCAGCCAAATCTTTTACGCCGGGTAATTTCTGAGGTGGAATATGGCAAAATACATAAACATAATCGGAGAAACATTTGGTTACTTAACTGTCATTAATCGTTCTGATGATGTGGGGAACGGTAAAAAGCCTGTGGTAAAATACGAATGTATATGTACATGCGGACAGCTTGTAACAGTTAAGGGAGAAAGTCTAAGAAGCGGTCATACAGTTAGCTGCGGGTGCAAGAAAGTTAAACATAACCTATCAAATAAAGAGCGTTTATACAACATATGGAAATGTATGCGTCAACGTTGCAACAATCCTAACAATCCGAGGTTTAGCCATTATGGAGGAATGGGTGTTAAGATTTGCGTTGAATGGAATGACTATCTGATGTTTCGTAGCTGGGCTTTAGCCAATGGTTATGCAGATAATCTTTCTATAGATCGCATTGATGTAAATGGGAACTATGAACCATCTAATTGTCGTTGGGCGACCAATAAGATCCAGGCAAACAATCAAACACGCAATCGCATGATTTCATATAAAGGCAGAAACTATACTATGTCAGAACTTGCGGATTCTTTAGATCTTAGCTACTCTGCATTACAGCATCGTATTGAGAGAGGCTGGACGATTGAAAGAATTGTATCTCAAAAGCAAAGATAGGAGTTGATGAAATTTGAATTTACGTCCATATCAGGAAGATTCACGCATAGCCGTTGAATCTGAGTGGAAGAAAGGAAATAAAAGAACCCTGTTGGTTTTGCCGACAGGGTGTGGGTAAGACGGTTGTTGCAGCAAAAATAATCGAAGATGTTGTAAAAAATGGGCATCGGGTTTTATTTCTGGCTCATAGAGGAGAGCTTTTGGAGCAAGCAACAGATAAAATACATAAAGTGTCAGGATTAAAATGTGCAGTCGAAAAAGCGGAACAAACTTGCCTGGGATCATGGTATCGTGTAACGGTTGGTTCTGTACAGTCATTGCAAAGAGAAAAAAGATTAAATCTGTTCGATAGAAATTATTTTGATACTATTATAATCGATGAAGCTCATCATTCTGTATCGGATGGGTACATAAAAGTACTGAATCATTTCGAAAACGCTAATGTTATGGGAATTACAGCTACTGTTGATCGTGCAGATCACCGTAATCTCGGCGCGGTATTTGAAAGTCTTGCATACGAATACACATTGCCTAAGGCTATAAAAGAAGGGTATCTAAGCCCCATAAAGGCGCTTACGATCCCCTTAAAGCTTGATATAACGGCTGTTGCGACACAGGCGGGGGATTACAAGGCAAACGACCTCGGGACTGCTCTGGACCCGTATTTGTATCAAATAGCGGATGAAATGGCAAAGGTGTGCCTGAACAGAAAAACAGTCGTATTCCTTCCTCTTGTAAAGACCAGCCAAAAGTTCAGGGACATACTCAATGAAAAAGGTTTTTGCGCCGCGGAGGTGAACGGCGAGAGCGCTGACAGAACTCAGATACTAAATGATTTTGATAAGGGGAAATACAATGTCCTTTGTAACTCCATGCTTCTTACTGAGGGCTGGGATTGTCCGTCGGTCGATTGTATCGTGGTATTGCGGCCGACAAAGGTAAGAAGTCTTTACAGTCAGATGGTGGGACGCGGAACTCGGCTTGCGCCCGGCAAGGATCACTTGTTATTGCTTGACTTCCTGTGGCAGACTGAAAAGCATGAATTATGCCGACCGGCATGCCTCATATGCGAAAAGGAAGAAGTGGCGCAGAAGATGACCGAAAAAATCGAGAGCGCCGGAATACCGCTTGATATTGAAGAAGCGGAGCATGAAGCACAGATGGATGTTGTTGCGGAGCGTGAGGAGTCTTTGGCGAAAGCACTGCAAGAAATGAAAACCCGTAAGCGAAAGCTTGTGGATCCGCTTCAGTTCGAGATGTCTATACAAGCGGAGGATCTGGCGGGATATGTTCCCGCGTTCGGCTGGGAAATGGCTCCGCCTTCGGACAAGCAGCTTTATGCGCTTGAAAAGCTCGGTATCTTCCCCGATGAAATTGAATGCGCCGGGAAAGCCGCAAAAATCCTTGACAGACTTGACAAACGCAGACGAGAAGGGCTTACAACACCAAAACAAATCCGATTTTTGGAGAGCCGCGGGTTCCGGCATGTCGGGACATGGCAGTTTGAAACAGCGCGGCACCTTATTGACAGAATAGCTGGGAACGGATGGAGAATACCAAACGGAATTAATCCCGCGGAATATATAGGAGCATGATAATGAAAAATGAAAATTTAACGGAGTTGCTTGAATACATAAATCCGGCTGAATGCGATTATCAGGAATGGGTAAATGTCGGCATGGCTCTGAAATATGAAGGATACAGCGTAAGTGACTGGGAGCGATGGAGCAGCCGTGACACAGCTCGTTATCACAGGGGCGAGTGTGCGGAAAAGTGGCGTACGTTTAACGGCAGCTCATCGCCCGTTACAGCCGGAACAATAGTTCAGATGGCTAAAAACGGCGGGTGGAGTTTCGCAAAGGATTCACACGAACTTGATTGGGACGCCGAGATTGGGGCTAAAGAGGACTATGTATTCATTGATAAGGGCTGGATCGAACATGAGGAACTGAACATACCCACGGAATGGAATCCCGTACAGCAACTTATCACATACCTTGAAACACTGTTTGAGGCGTCGGAGAATGTGGGATATGTCACTCAAAGCTGGGTTAAGGACGACAGATATTTACCGTCTGCGGGAAGCTATGACAGAACAGCCGGACAGCTCATAGAGGAGCTTAACAAATGCAACGGCGATTTAGGCGCGGTAATAGGCGATTACAAGGAGGAAGCGGGAGCATGGATACGGTTTAACCCTCTTGACGGAAAGGGCGTCAAGAATGAAAATGTAACCGAATACAGATATGCGCTTGTCGAATCCGACAGCATGGAGATAGAGAAGCAGAATGCCATTATACGCGAGCTTGAGCTGCCTGTTGCGTGTCTGGTTCACAGCGGCGGCAAGAGCTTACACGCTATAGTAAAGATAGACGCCATGAACTATGACGAGTACCGTAAGCGCGTCGATTACTTGTACATGATATGCCAAAAAAACGGTTTTGTAATAGACAGACAAAATAAAAACCCATCGCGATTATCGCGTATGCCCGGCATTATGCGCAAGGGTAAAAAGCAGTATCTGCTTGATACAAATATAGGCAAATCGTCATGGTCCGAATGGAAGGAATGGATCGAGGGCATTAACGACGATTTACCCGATACCGAAAGCATAGCGGATGTATGGGATAATCTGCCCGAATTGTCGCCGCCGCTTATAGACGGGATTTTAAGACAGGGACATAAAATGCTCATAGCAGGACCGTCAAAGGCGGGAAAATCATATGCGCTGATAGAACTGTGCTGCGCCATTGCGGAAGGAAAGGAATGGCTTGAATGGAACTGCACTCAGGGAAAAGTCCTGTATGTAAATCTTGAGCTTGACCGCGCGAGCTGTCTGCATCGGTTCAAAGATGTGTATATGGCGTTGGGATGGCAGCCTGAAAACCTTGAAAATATAGACGTGTGGAACCTCAGAGGGAAGTCAATACCAATGGATAAGCTCGCTCCAAAGCTTATACGCCGCGCCAATAAAAAGAATTATATAGCAATAGTGATAGATCCTATATACAAGATCATAACCGGCGATGAGAACAGCGCCGACCAGATGGCGCACTTCTGCAATCAGTTTGACAAAGTATGCACGGAACTGGGATGCGCCGTGATTTACTGTCACCATCACAGTAAGGGCGCCCAGGGCGGGAAGAAGTCCATGGACAGAGCGTCAGGTTCGGGAGTATTCGCGCGAGATCCCGACGCGTTGCTTGACTTCATCGAGCTTGAGGTTACCGATGAGCTTATCAAGCAGGAGCAGAACAAGGCTGTATGCGAGTTGTGCATGGACAGGCTACGCGAATTTGATCATCAGGACGATGTATCACAGGACGATATGTGCAGTGAAAAAGCCATGTTAAAAGCCTGTCTGGACTATTTAGACAATGACGTGTACGAGGATATAGAGCAAGCGGCGGAAACGGTTAGAAGGGACGTACAGGCGCGCACAGCATGGCGTGTGGAAGGGACACTAAGAGAGTTCCCGAAGTTCAGTGCTCTGAATATGTGGTTTACATATCCGATACATAAAGTGGACAGACACAGCGGCTTGCAGGACATTGAGCCAAAGGACGAGTTTAATTCGAAAAATTCATCTTATAAAAAGAATTTTTCTAAGCGAAAAACAAGTAAAGAACGTTCAGATGAGCGTAAGGAGCAAATAGAAACAGCGTTTGAAGCTTGCCGCCTGGGTGATAAAACAACGACGATAAAAGCGTTGGCTGAGTATACAGAAAAGTCAGATGATACAGTTAAAAGATACCTGACAGAGCATGGCGGGTTCTGGATTGACAAGGGAGAAGTCGGAAGAAAATAAAAGCGCAAAGTCGGAATATTGCTTTTTGCGGAAATAATCCGCAAAGTCGATAAAATTCGATTTTGCGGAAAAAATTCGCAAAGTCGATAAATAATCGATTTTGCGGAGTGCGCACGCAAACTATATATATACTCTGTATATATATAACAGGTTTCCTTCCCTACAGTCAGGGGTAAGGAAAAAGTGCGTTAAGCGTTCGCACTTTTATCCTTCCCCTACTGACTGACAAAAGCAAATTTTCAAAAGCAGAAAGGAAGTAAGAAAATGGGAAAAAGAAAAACTTACAAGGAGCTTTATGGATTCATAAGGAAAATGCCTCCGTTATACAATACGCTGCCGAATGAAGATTTTGACATCACGAAAAGTGAAGTCGCTCAATGGCTAATAAAACAGCCGGAAGCTATGCAGATAGTGTTATCCGGTGCAACAGCCAGCGGTCATATTGTTTATAATCCGGACACGGGTAAATGGAAAGGCATGGATGTATGACAACTGAATTTTTCATGGCAATGGTGCCGCCGACCAAAACGCATCAAGAGAAGCAGGTCAGAGTTGTAAACGGTAAGCCGGTATTTTATGAACCGCAAGAATTAAAAGAGGTTCGGGCAAAGCTTAAAGCGAATTTAAAAAAACACGCGCCCGACCAAAAATATACCGGCGCGGTCAGGCTCTTGTGTAAATGGTGTTTCCCGACAAAAAAGGGACACAAAGACGGCGAGTACAAAATTACAAAACCCGATACGGACAATTTACAGAAAATGTTAAAGGACGTAATGACTGATTTGGGTTTCTGGAAAGATGACGCGCTTGTGGCAAGCGAAATATGCGAAAAGTTCTGGGCGGATATACCCGGAATATATATCAAGATTATTGAGTTATGAAGGGAGTAAAATAATGAGTGCGCAAATCAACATGACAGATGAAATCACGATTGACGGCTTCTGCGGCGGAGGCGGATGGTCTACGGGGTTTGAGCTTGCAATAGGGCGTCCCGTTGACATAGGCATAAATCATGACGCGGACGCTATAGCCATGCACAAGCGCAATCACCCGTTCACAAAGCATTATAACGAAAATATATTTGAGGTAGATCCTTATGAGGCGACGCAGGGCCGCGACGTGGGATGGGCGCATTTCTCGCCGGACTGTACGCACTTTTCAAGAGCGAAGGGCGGTACGCCGGTAAAGAAATCCATTCGCGGTCTGGCATG
>CANRAG010000099.1 GCA_947628515.1 uncultured Clostridia bacterium
ATATCGAGGGCATGAAGGCGTCACAGGGTATTCTTACGGTTCGCGGCGGTATGACGTCGCATGCTGCCGTTGTTGCGCGCGGTATGGGTACATGCTGTGTATCGGGCTGCGGCGACATTGCAATGGACGAGGATAACAAGCAGTTCACACTCGCGGGCAAGACATACAACGAGGGTGACTATATTTCAATAGACGGTTCAACAGGTAATATCTATGACGGTATTATCCCGACAGTGGACGCTACAATCGCGGGCACATTCGGCAGAATAATGAGCTGGGCCGACAAGTACAGAACTCTTAAGGTTCGTACAAACGCTGACACTCCGGAGGACGCTAAGAAGGCGAGAGAGCTTGGCGCGGAGGGTATAGGCCTTTGTCGTACAGAGCATATGTTCTTCGGCGGCAACAGAATTGACGCGTTCAGAGAGATGATTTGCTCGGATACTGTTGAGGAGAGAGAAGCGGCTTTGGCTAAAATTCTTCCGATGCAGCAGTCAGACTTCGAGGCTCTTTATGAGGCTCTTGAGGGCAATCCGGTAACAATCAGATTTTTAGACCCGCCGCTCCATGAGTTCGTTCCTACCGAGGAGGAGGATATCAAGGCTCTTGCCGACGCGCAGGGTAAGACAGTTGAGCAGATTAAGACAATCATCGATTCGCTCCACGAGTTCAACCCGATGATGGGACACCGCGGCTGCCGTCTTGCGGTAACATATCCGGAAATCGCAAAAATGCAGACAAAGGCAGTTATAAGAGCTGCTCTTAACGTGAAGAAAAATCATCCGGATTGGGCAATCAAGCCGGAAATTATGATTCCGTTGGTAGGCGATGTAAAAGAGCTTAAGTTCGTTAAGAAGGTAGTAGTCAGCACGGCTGACGCCGAGATTGAAGCTGCGGGCGCTGACCTTGAATACGAGGTTGGTACAATGATTGAAATACCGAGAGCCGCGCTTCTCGCCGACGAGATTGCTTCGGAGGCTGAGTTCTTCTGCTTCGGTACAAACGATCTTACTCAGATGACATACGGCTTCTCACGTGACGACGCGGGTAAGTTCCTCGAAGCTTATTATGACAATAAGATTTTCGAGAACGATCCGTTCGCGAAGCTTGACCAGTCGGGCGTAGGCAAGCTTATGGAAATGGCTATAAAGCTTGGTAAGCCGGTTCGTCCGTCGCTTCATGTCGGTATATGCGGCGAGCACGGCGGAGATCCGACATCGGTTGAGTTCTGTCACAGGATTGGTCTTGACTATGTTTCATGCTCACCGTTCAGAGTTCCGATTGCAAGACTTGCCGCTGCGCAGGCTAAGATTGCAGAGGACGCTGAATAATAAAAAACAGACCTTGCGTCCATGGCGCAAGCAGAGATAAAAAGGTCGTTCGCCTTTATATGGCGGACGACCTTTTGTCGTTATTTAGTAAAATTAACAGTAATAGATGTTCCGACACCCTCGGCGCTGTCAAGATTAATTGCCGCGTTATGATACAGCGCTGCATGCTTGACTATCGCAAGTCCCAGACCGGTGCCGCCTATCTGCTTTGAATGGCTTTTATCCACTCTGTAAAAGCGTTCGAATACGCGCTGCCTGTGTTCGGGTGGAATACCTATACCGGTATCCTTTACGGTAAGTGATATACTGTTATCGTCGGAGGTTATAATTATGTCCACCCTTCCGCCGTCTCTGTTATATTTAACAGCATTGTCGCACAGGTTGTAGATCATTTCACTTAGTATACGTTTATTTCCGGTCACGGCTGCGCTGTCTCCGGTAAGCGTGAAGCTTATACCGCGCTTTGTGGCGGAGGGGGACAGTCTGTATATTACTTCACGCGATATTTCATAAATATCAACAGTCTCCGTTTTATGCCGTATGGTTTTATCATCAAGCTCCGAAATTTTTATAATATCGCTGACAAGCGTTATTAATCGTTGGGCTTCATCATAAATGGATTTGGCGAAATCCTTGACGACCTCGTCGGGAGTTCCGCCGTCTTTCATCAGCTCGGCAAAGCCCGAAATTGACGTCAGGGGCGTTTTCAGTTCATGTGAAACGTTTGCCGTAAACTCCCGCCGGAAGGCTTCCCGCTCGCCAAGCGTTTTATTTTGTATGGCAATCTTTCTTATAAGCGGTTCAAGTTCGGGGTAGGTTTCGGTTTCCGTAGGCCTTTCCGGGTCAATGGCGTTTATGGGGCGTATTATTGATTTGGAAACCCTCAGAGAAAGCAATATCGTAAGAATGAGCGCTATGGCGAGCACAAATAATATGGGCTGCGCCATACCCATAATAATGGTAAAAACCGTATATTGCGTTGCCGAAATTCTCAGAATACGGTTATCCGACAGCCGTATAGCGTAATATATGGTTTTTTCTGTAAGCGTCTTGGAATAGCGCACGCTCATTCCGCTGCCGTTTTTTGCGGCTTCGGCAATTTCTTCACGATGGGCATGGTTATCAAGCGTTGAAGGGTCTGTCTCATTATCGTATATGACAGTTCCGTCCGGACTTATGAGAGTTATTCGTTTTCCGTTTCCGTCAAGTCCGTTAAGATAGTCAGTCCCCGCCGTTTCAACCGCACGGGCAAGATACTCGGCCTCGTTTTCGAGCTCTGTTTGAAGTCTGCTCTCAAACACATGGAAAAGAACGCCCATAATCAGCGCAATGGCGCCTATAACCACAATCAATGTTGTGGTAAACGATGCTTTAAATATTTTTTTACTCATTTTCGGTACCACACAGTCTATAGCCTATTCCCTTTACCGTTTTGATAAGCGTTCCCGCCGAACCGAGCTTCGCGCGCAGTTTTCGTATATGCACGTCAAGCGTTCGGGATTCCGTGTAAAACTCGCCCCATACTTTAAGAAGCAGGGTGTCGCGCTCTACTACCTTTCCGTCGGCTTCAAAGAGGGTGATAAGCAGTGAATATTCCTTAAGCGACAGGTTAACAGCGGCTCCGTCAACCTTAACTATATGCTTTGAGTGGTTAACGTACAGCCCGCCGGATGTATATATAATCTCATCCGTCGGAGCGGTGCGCCTAAATCTGCGAAGCACGGCGTTTATCCGCGAGATGAGCTCGGTCATGCCGAACGGCTTTGCTATATAGTCATCCGCGCCCATATCAAGCCCCGTCACCTTATCAAATTCGCTGCCCTTTGCGGTGAGCATAATGACGGGGATGTTTTGCGTATCGGAGCCACGGCGAAGTTTTTTAAGTATTGATAAGCCGTCCTCGCCGGGCAGCATTATATCGAGAAGAACAAGATCGGGTATTTTTTTGACCAATGCGGAATAAAAACCCAACGGCTCGGAAAAGCCGCGTACGTCAAAGCCCTCTCTTGTCAGCGCGTAGCCCACAAGCTTGCGTATGTTATCGTCGTCCTCTACAAGATAGATCATTTGCGACACCTCCTTCACACATTATATACCGTATTTACCGCGATTGCAAGACCTCTTTTGCGTGTTTGCCGGTAATTGAATAAATAACCCACTCGGCAATGTTTTCGGCATGGTCGCCGATACGCTCGAAATATTTTGCAATCATAAGCATATCGATAAGCGCCTCGGCGTTATCATCGGGGTTTGCCGCTGCCGCTATAAGCTCCGACTTCACGGTATTAAACAGATTATCAACAACATCGTCGTGTTTTATCGCGTCTGACGCGAGCGATATGTCGCTTTCCACAAAGGAGTCGATACTGTTTATTACCATTGTTATCACCGCTCTTGCCATATCGGCGATATGTGTTTTTATCTCTATGCCGCTTGAAATCACATAGGGGGCAATCTCGACAATGTCGGACGCCTGGTCGCCTATGCGCTCCATATCTGAAATCATTTTAAGCGCGGCGGAAATAAGCCGCAAATCCGACGCGACCGGCTGCTGTTTCAGCAGCAGTCTTATACACAGGGCTTCTATATCGCGTTCCTTGCGGTCAATATTCCGGTCGGCCTCAAGACATGCCGATTTCTTTTCCTCGTCATTTGTCATAAGGTATTTAACCGCGTTGCTTATGGCGTCCTCGCAGAGAGCGCCCATTGCGGTAAGCTCTGTGTTAAGCGTTACCAACTGTTCGTCAAAATGTGTTCTCATATCAACCAAACCTTCCTGTAATATAATCCTCAGTCCTCTTGTCAGATGGCATGGAGAACATCTTTTCGGTATCGTCAAACTCCACGACCTCGCCTAAGAGAAAGAACGCCGTTTTATCCGCGACCCTTACCGCCTGCTGCATATTATGCGTAACCATAACTATTGTATAGTCGCTGCGCAGGTCGGCTGCAAGCTCTTCGATTTTTGAGGTGGATATCGGGTCAAGCGCCGATGTGGGTTCATCCATAAGGAGTATTTCCGGCTCAACCGCAAGCGCGCGTGCGATGCATAATCTCTGCTGCTGGCCTCCGCTCATGCCCAGCGCGCTCTTTTTAAGTCTATCCTTGCACTCGTCCCATATAGCCGCCTGCGTAAGTGAGCGTTCAACAATTTCATCAAGCGCCGACTTTGATTTTATCCCGTGTATCCTCGGCCCGTAGGCTATATTGTCATAAATGCTCATGGGGAACGGGTTGGGCTTCTGAAATACCATGCCTACGCGTTTTCTAAGGTTATTAACGTCAATATCCCTGTATATGTCCATACCTCTGAAGGTTACTTTGCCCTCTATCCTACAGCTGTCCACAAGGTCGTTCATGCGGTTTAAGGTTTTTAGAAATGTGGATTTTCCGCAGCCTGACGGGCCTATAAGCGCCGTGATTTTCTTTTCGGGTATGGAAAGATTTATATCCTTAAGAGCGTGGTGGTCGCCGTATGAGAGATTAAGCCCTGTGGTTTCTATAATATATGACATGGTTATTCATTTCCTTTCTTCAAATACTTTGCGGCAAGCTTTGCCGAAAGATTTATTATAAATGTGAGCACAAGCAGGATTGCGGCAATGGCGAACGCCGTGTCGAATTGGCCGCGCTCCTTTGCGTACATATACAGAGCCACGGTAAGCGATGAGCCGGCGTTTCCGGGCTTTATCGCGTCAGTAATCCCCATAATTTCATTTGCCATGCCCGCCGTAAACAGCAACGCGGCGCTCTCGCCCACAATTCTCCCTATTGAAAGAATACAGCCGGTCACAATACCGTCAATGGCGGAGGGCAGAACGACGGTTCTTATCATATGCCATTTACCGCTGCCCAGCGCAAGCGAGCCTTCGCGGTAGCTTGCGGGAACGGTTTTAAGACTTTCCTGTGTGGTGCGTATAACCGTGGGGAGCGTCATAATAACCAGCGTGAGCGCGCCGGCGGCAAGGCTTGTGCCAAGCGAGAAGAACTGTACAAATATAAGCATGCCAACAAGTCCGTATATGATTGAGGGTATACCGGCAAGTGTTTCCGTGGCAAGTCCTATCAAATCCACAACGCGCTTATTTTTTGCGTATTCGGTAAGATATACGGCGGCGCCCACGCCGAGGGGAAGGACTAATATAAGCGTTATCGCTATTATGTATAACGTGTTTAAAATATTGGGAAGAATACCCGTTGTTCCCTTTATAAGACTTGGCTTTGTGGAAATAAAGCTCCAGGTTATGTGCGGAACGCCGCGCAGTATAATATAGCCTATAAGTCCGAGCAGTAACAGACATATAAGTCCGGCTGCGGTATACATAAGTACGTTTAAAACGGCGCATCTGACACGTCTCTTTCTGCCGATACTGTCATTCATTTCTTTCACCCCGCTTTATGATAAGGTTCAGAATACCGTTTATAAGCATAACGAATATAAACAGCACCAAAGCGATTGAAAACAGCGCCTGTCTTTGCAGTCCGGACGAGTATGACATTTCGCTTGCCACAGCGGTTGTGAGAAATCGTACGCTCCCAAACAGTTTCGGCATATTTGCAACATTACCCGAAACCATCATTACCGCCATCGCTTCGCCTATGGCTCTGCCTATACCCAATACTATTGCCGAAGCAATACCGCTCTTGGCGGCGGGGACTGTTACCTTGAATACCGTTTCCGTTTTTGTCGCGCCGAGCGCGAGCGACGCTTCCTCGTATTCTTTGGGAACGGCTCTTATGGCGGTTTCGGAAACGCTTATAACCGAGGGAAGTATCATAACGGTTAATACTATTATCGCCGCAAACAGGCTTGCTCCGTCAGGGAGGTTAAACACCTCGCGCACAAGCGGCACGATTATTATCATGCCGACAAGACCGTATACGACCGAGGGTATACCCGCGAGCAGGTCAACCGCGTTACGCACTGCGCCGCCCAAGCCGCGCGGCGACATTTTCGCAAGAAAGATTGCGCATAAAAGTCCTATAGGCACGCCTATTACTATTGCTCCCAGAGTGCCGTAAACGGAGCTTGTTATAAACGGAAGTATTCCGTATAGAGGCTCCGCAGCGGTGGACGCCCAGACCTTGCCGAACAGGAATTTGAAAATGCCTATTTTATGGATAGCGGGTATGCCGCTTATAGCAAGAAACACTGTTGTAAGCGCGACGAACAGAACAGCGGTAAGCCCGCATAAAAGAAATATGATATGCATTGTCCGTTCGAGGACATGCGCCGGCTTTTTTAGTTTGTTCATAAGATCCTCCGGATATGTCAGTGCTTTACCGGAACCGCGCCGGCGTCCGTAATGAGCTTGTCGGCGTCGTCGCTTACGGCAAAGTTAAAGAAATCCTGCGCCGCCGGGCTGAGCTGCTTGTTCCTTTTGGTTACGAAGATGAAATCACGCTGTATCTTATATTCGCCTGACTGTATTGTTTTTGCCGTAGGCTCCACACCCTCGACCGTTAATGTTTTTACGCTGTCGTTTATCGACGCGAAGGAAGCGTAGCCTATAGCGTTAGGATTGCCCGCAACCGTCTGAATAACATCTCCGGTTGAGGTAAGCTCCTGCGCGTAGGCGCATTTACCTTCCGTTCCGGTAACAGCCTCAAAGCCGTCGCGCGTGCCCGAAGCGGCCTCCCTGCCTATTAATACAATCGGCATATCCTCTCCGCCCAAATCGCTCCAGTTCGTTATTTCACCGGTAAAGATTGACTTAATCTGTTCGATTGAAAGGTCGGAAACGCCGTTTTCGGGATTTACTATCATGGCAATGCCGTCTATTGCAATAATCGTCGCGTCAAGCTCCTGCGCCTCGTCGTCGGTAAGGTCGCGGCTTGACAAGCCTATGTCGCAGCGATCCTCTGAAACCGCCTGTATGCCCGAACCGGAGCCTGTGGGATTATATGTAACATTGATACCGCTGTTTTCATCCATATAAGCCTCGCTAAGATAGCCGATAACCTTTTCCATGGATGTTGAGCCGTCGGTGGAAACAACTGTCTCTGTGTTTTCGGCCGTTTCTCCTTCCGCGCCGCCGCAGCCTGCCGCCGTTACAAGCAATGCGGCCGCCGCTATAATTGTCATGATTTTTTTCATTTTAAATCACTCTCCTGATAATTTTTTTATCCTTTGCGGATAAAAAGATTATATAACGGCGTATGTTAATTCCGAAAGTTAATATATGTTAATTGTATGTAAAAAGTGAGTACCGCATTAAGCGACACTCACTTTAGCCTGTTGATTACTTATCATATGATATGTTCTCTATCTATGGAATTTTCTGCGCGAAATTATTTATAGGATATATTTTTTATCATGTCGTAAACCTCCGTATCAAGCTTACTGTTATAGTTAATGTCACTTCTGGTATAGACTATGAAATGCGCCTTGTTGTTTTGTGCAAACGAATAAACCGTAGCGTAGGCAATGTTGCTGTCGTCGGCATCGGAGTCCTCGGTAATCATGAAGGTTTGCGAGTAGATTACGCGTCCGTTAACCGTTTCGGAGCTTAGCTCGTTCACGGCGGTTATATCGTTTACATAAAAAGCGTCCTCTATGTATTCCTCAAGCTTGTCAAGCTCAGATATTTTACCCGTTTCTTCATCTATTGTTGAGCCGCTTCTGTTATCTTCAAGATGAGAAGGCGACAACTCGCTTACCCAATACTTGGGGCACATCATTTTTCCTCCGGCAAAATCAATCTCTGTGTCATAGCCGAGCGCCGTGGTTTTGAGAATTGTCCCTACCTTTTCGTAGTCAAGCTCTCCGACCGTAATGCCGGGAAGGAGTTTGTCGATTTCAGACTCGTCCTCCGATATGACGGAGATGTTATACGTATATTCGCCAACTTCAAAGAAGATTTCCTTCATGACATATTTATTGTTGCCGGCGCCGCGAACGTCCATTATGTATTCCTTGGTTTCAACTCCTTTAAAGCTGCCCGTAATAATATCGCTTACAGTCTTGATATCGGGGTTGGCAATATACGAGCTTACGGAGTGATTTAACGCCGCTAATTCCGACGCGGGCATATCGTTCTTTGAATAAAAGCGGATTAGTATTAAATTTGAGTCGCTGTCATTATCAAAATAGATAAACTCGTTTGTGGCATATCCGCTGTCATATGTGTACCATGACGGAGGAAGTGTTACGTTAATTTTATATTCTTCGTTCGCAAACTCGCAAACACCGTCCTTTACCGATGAAATATCATAAAAATCGCGGTCGGAGTCCGTTAATGAGAAACTTTCCGCTATGTCGTACAGCGCGTCCGTCGGGTTCATTTTCATATTTTGTGATATATACCGAGATAGAACCGTCGTTACCGTAAAAATAGGTATTGGCGCCGTCGGGTGATCTTTCCGACATGGAATATGTTTTTGGTGTTTTCATTGTCCAGCCGTAATAGCTGTCGCCTATATAATCCTTATAATCGACATAAAAAAGTTGTTTTTTAGTATATTTGGCTAATGCAAAGCGGATCGAAAATTTATTGAAATATTTCTTTTTAATTACA
>CANRAG010000100.1 GCA_947628515.1 uncultured Clostridia bacterium
TGTGTCCTTTGCGGGCTTGTCGCTCTTATAAATATATACGTCGTCAAGATATATTCTGCCTACGGAATACGCTTCCATCGTCCCATTCTTAACCGCCGCTTTTACGGACATATCCGAAAAATCCACCGGCGTTATCTTGCGGGACTCGCATATCAGCTCGCCGTTTACGTACACATCAACCGACGGCACAGCCGTATCTGTCACTATGCTTATCCTGTTCCAGCTGTGAACGGGGACGTCGGTCTTGACGGGCGCCGTGATGTTTTTGTCGTTTCTCACGCTAAGCACTCCGCCGCGCAGCGACATTATCTCAACATTGCTCCTGTTCTGCGCGTCGGTGAAGATAACGGAGAACTTCGCGGTATCGTCGAACGTGTAGCATTTCGTGTCGAATACGAATTTCTCACCGTCAAAACCAAACCTGTTCTTTTTTATCGATACCGTCGGAGTGGTTATCCTCCCGTCCAAAAACAGGGACGCCGCGGTAAGCGCCGCAAAGCCGTTGCCGTCGTTTTTGTCCGTCGTAACGGAGCCGCCCTCGTCATCGTCCTGTATTATAACGTCCCACAGCTTGCACGAAAGCTCCGCGCTTTTATCGCCGTAGCTTTCAAAGCTGTCGGCAAACAAACATTCGGGAGTCGCAAGCTCTTCATCCGATTTCGCAATGACGGGCGCGGAGTTAAGAATTAGTACGGCGGCGGCCGCCGCCGCTGTTATTCGTCTCCTTAACATGAACTACTCCTCCTCTTACTCGTCAAGTTGACCGTTTGGCAGTCTTGTGGGATCTCTGTAGATTACAAGCGTCCTGGCGGCGGCGTTTCTCGCCTGATATACCGCCCAGTCCCCTACTCTTACGTCCGCAAGACAGTTTTGGAGCAGCTGTATCTCTTTACTCTTGCCCTCGTAAAGATATGTGTTTACTCTCGCCGCGTTTTTAAACAGATACTTAGACGATGACAGGAAATTGCTCCGCGTTCCGTCATAACCCTGTATAACAATCGACGTCGGGCCGACCGCGGTAACGCGTCCGTAATACATAAGTCTCTGGTCGTTATACGCGGTATTGCTGCTCTGCGCTCTGTTCTCCGCCGCGAACTCCACGGAAATATTCTTTATCTCGGAATTGTCGGCGGTGTACTCCACTTTGAATATATCGCCGCGGTTCATTCCCTTTACTGTCTCTACGGTATCCGCATAGCTCTGTCTGCCTTCTCTTACATCCACATTCTTCTTGTATTTCACGCCCTGCTGCCAGTAAGTTATCTCATAGGTTATATCTCCGTCGCCGTTAACTGTCTCTATCTTCTTATCGAATACGCAAGCGTATGTGTTTCCGTCGTTATAGCTCGCAATATCCGTATTTGCAATCTGTACGCACAGTATGTCCGCTTCAAGCAAATCGTTCATATTATAGCCCGCTACGGTATATGACGTGTCGTTTGTGAATGTGTCGGAGGTGCATATGACAAAGTCGTCGTTAGAAGCCGTGTCCATATCCTTTGGAACCATGTATATTACGCCGCTGTCCTTAACCGCTACCTTTCCGCCGAAATTGAATATAGCTCCCGACTTGCAGGTAAGCGACTGGTAATCGCTGTCGAGACTGAGCACATCGCTGTCCTCCTCCGCGTACCAAATCCGTGACACCTTTCCGCTTTCATTTAGCATATATCCGATTGGCTGTCGTCTTGCTCTGTTTGCCTCGATATTGTAAATGTGAGTCCAGTTTCCGTTGTCCGTGCTTATTTCCGTGCGGCGAACGCCCACATCGTTTATATACAGCTTGTCGGCAAACTCGAAATACTCCTCTTCTCCGGATGTGTTGAGTATGCGCATTGAAAGCAGCGCGTCGTTCTCTATCTCATCCCGGTATATTGTAAGCAGCATCCCGTACGAAGCGGAGTCCGCATTATCCGTATCAACAAGACATATCTCGCCTTCCATTCCTATGAAGAACGTATATCTGAACCCCATACGTATATCCTTAGAGTTAAAGCCTATCTTTCTGTAACGCACACCGTCTATATTGATTGTGTCGGGCCCTATTCCGTTACATACTCCGGAAACGGAGCTTAATATATATATGTTCCTGCGCAGTATCCCGTCAACGGGCGTTACGTCCGCAACGGCTATGCCCGAATCGGGCAGAATATCCTTTACGCTTGCCTCCGCGCCCGTCGCATTATATACGCGTACCTCCATATGCGCTGAGTTCTCGTCCACATCCAGTTCCCTGTCGCCACGCAGAAACAGAGTGTCCGACCCGGGATTTTCCACATACAGGTATTTGTAATTCCATATCCTTACAAGCGGCGTACCGCCGTTTGCCGGCAGCACAATCTCTACATACCCCGCGTTTATATCAAATATATCATCGAGCTTATTCTCGTCCGGGATTATATATCCGTTTAACATGAACTTGGCTGAAACGGGTATTTTAACCTTCTTTTCCCTGCCGCGGTCATAATATGCAAACCTTGTCGTGGTACATTCCTCCGGTATTATAAACTCGTCCGTCGCGCTGTACACATCATTGCCGTCCTTCTCGTAGCAGTAAATCAGTTCGGGCATGTCGCCGTCGATTTCCTTATAGTAAAATCCAACCCGCTTTGAAAGCATGCTTTCGTCGATCGCGACGCCCTGCAAGGAATACAGAACATTGTCTATTTTGATACAGTCCTCATAGGAGTTTATACCGTTTACCATGTCCACACTGCCTACGGCGGTAACGTATCCGGTCGATTCATATACCTTAAACCTTTCCTCAAGCAGCGTGCCGCCGCGCTCAAAACTCGTGCCGGACATCTCCATCATTTCGGTAAACAGTGTGTTGTACGCGGCTATAAGCGCTTCGCCGCGCGTCACCTCGTTGGCGTCTATTTCCGTATTCTTGAATATACCCAAATTCGTCGCTTGCCGCATAAAATCGGTCGTTACCGACGAGTATCCCAAAACCGATACAAACGCGCGCGCGAGTGTCTCGCAGTCCACGGCGGCGGTGGAATGAAAATACTGTCCTCTGCCTAATATGTACCCGTTTAAATACGCGGTATCTATCGCCGCCTTATTCGGGTTTTTGGAGGTTACGTCTTTAAAGTATACGTCATTTGTTTTAAGTGTTTCGACGCCGGACATCTTCACCGTCAATTCCGCAAGCTCGGCTCTTGTCATGGGTTCGCCTACCTCATAGCTGCCGTCGTCAAACCCTTCTATCAGTCCAAGCCCGTTCAAAAATCCCGCGGCCTTTTCATATTTGGTGTTGTCGGTATCCGTGTATGCATTTGCATGTATTACCGGAACCGTGTTTAAAACTATGGATAAAACAACCAAAAGCCGGATTATTCTTTTCATTTAATTAATCCTCCTTTTGACATCGCCTCATAAAGCATCTTTGCCGCCTCGGCTCTTGTCGCGTTTTCACCGGGCAGCAGACGGTTGTCCTCATCGCCCGATATTATCCCTATCTTTGAAAGCTTCGTAACGGCGTCGCGGGCATAGTCGGCAGCGTCCTCTATATCGGTAAACTCCGGCTCAACGCCCATAAAATCAACGTCCGCTTTTTCAAGAACACGAGCGATTATAACCATCATATCCTGACGCGTTATGTTCTCCCCGACTCCGAAAAGAGTATCGGTAACGCCGGATACTATCCCTTCGCTGTAAGCGGTTGAGACATAATCCGCAAACCACTCATCGGATGCCACGTCTTCAAAGTTTGCGGCGTCGGGCTTTAGGTTGTAACCGAACGCGGTTACTATTAGCTTCACGAACTCCTCGCGCGTTATGGCGCGCTCCGGTTCAAATGTGTCGTCGCTTACTCCCGATATTATCTTTCGTTCGGTAAGCTTTTCTATATAATCAAAAGCCCAATGGTCGTTCGGAACATCACCGAAATGTCCCTGTGTCAGTTCGTCCTCAGTAAGAGGTACGGGCGGCGCAGTTTTCTCGCTCTGAACCGGCTGCAAAGCGTCCGCGCCGGTGTATATCCCTCCGGCACTGCCGCCTCCGCCGCCACCGCTTCCGCCGCCTCCGCCTCCACCGCCTCCGCCGGAGGCAGTGACCTTGGTCGCGGCGTATATCTTAAATTCCTTTGTTTCGGTATATCCGTTATATGTAACCGTCGCCGTGAGCGTTACGACCGTAACGGACGAGGTTCCGCTTCTTTGCGTATACGCTCCCGTATCGGAAATTATTTTGCTGTTTGAAGAATGCCATGTTATCTTACTGCCGTAATAACCCGTATCGGGCAGTACTATATCGGAACTCACGGTTCCGCCCGGCGGCAAATTCAAATCTATCTTATTCGCGTCAAGCAATACGCGCTGCTCGTCGGTCATGTCGCGTATAACCGTTACTTCATACTCGCGCTCGACGCTGTACTCGCCTTTTTGATATACGGCTTTGAGCACGACAACCGCGTCGTCCGCCGGATATTTAGGTCTTGTGAGCTTCCCGTCGGAGGTTATTATGCTCTCGTCGCTGCTCGACCACGTTATCTGCGAACCGTTCGCGCCGGACAGAGGCAGATTTAAATCCGTCTCGGCTGTGGCCGGTATCGTAACAGAGGCTATATCCGTAAGAATATCTCTGTACTCTTGAGTGTATTTCACAACGGGAACCTCCACGACCTCGTTAAGGTATACCTTGTCGCTGTCCCATGAACTGTATAAGAGTTCAATTGAACCGGTCTCGCAGCTTGAACCGATTATGATTTTACCGTCGCGTATTTCCACGCCCGCATAGGGGTGGGCAAGCGATACGGATGATTCAAATTCCGAAACCAACACGTCTCCCGCCTCGTCATAGACGGTAAACTCCGGCATGTCGTATTCGGCGTCCGGCTCACCCTCGAGCGGAACGAACAGCTTCTGATTTGGGTCTGCCAACTCTACTTTGTACGGCGTCGCGTAGTATGCCTCAACCTCGTATATACCCGTATTGTTATTTGACGAGTCCGCCGTATTGCCGAGAGTCACCGCCAAACCCGCGCTCTGTGAAGGCTTACTCATATTTATTATAACCTGCCTCGTTTCGGGATCGGGCACGGTATCGGGATTTGACCAATCAAGAGCGTATATCTCCGTAGGGCCGCTGCCGCCGTCAAATCTTGCGCTTGAATTCTCTCCGGGATCGTTTACAAACGTCCTGTACCCCGTTACGCCGCAGCTCGCTATTTTATCGTCGCTGCCCCAGAACGTAAGGACTATCTTGTTATATTTCTCAAGCTCGCCGCTCGCGAACTTAAACCCCGCCGTTATGGAGGACTGCGTATGATTGCCCAGCGACCAATATGTGGCTCTGTCGCCGTCGCAGGCGTTCCACGGGCTTCCCCATCCGGAATTCACCCATGCGTATCCGCCCTTGCAGAGATTACGCATATCAACAAGCTCGCCCTCTCTTATTACAGTTATCTCAAATTTCTTTTCCGCAAATCGGTATTCTCCCTCATCGTTATAACCCGATATGGTTGCGGTAAGCGTCACCTTTACATTCGCTCCGCCGTCGGGTCTTGTGACCGCGCCCGTATCGGAGATGACGTCCGTATTACTGCTCGACCATGAAATCGAAAGCCCGTCATACGCCGTATCTCCGATGGTAAGAACGCCGTCTTTGTCATATAAAAGAGAGAGATTTTTACCGGTGGAATCGATCGACTGAGAGGAAATCATAGAATAGGTCAGCGCTGTTATCGCCTCGCCTATAGCCCTCTCAACACGATCGGCCTCAGTAATCGTGATTATTATTTCGGAGGTTATATCGGTATATCCTTCGGCGGTAAGACGCGCCGTTACCGTTACCTCCGTTCCCGCCGCCGCGTCCTGAGAAATCGAGAGAACACCGTCTTCTGAAAGTGTTATCCCCTCGTATTCTTCAGCAAGCGCGAACTCGACTCCGTTTAACGCTTTATCCTCTATCTTAAATCCGCTGTCGTCAAGCACTTGTGCAGTTATGGCAACCGTTTTCGTCTCGCCGTCTATAACCGGCACAGACACGCTTGTCTGCTCCGCCTGAAGCGAAATGCTTGCCGGAGCGGATTGGGATATATCAATTCCTGAAATTATATTGTTTATTCCGCTGTACTCTCCGCTTCCCGACGCGTCGTACGCCGTTGTTATCTCAACGCACACGTATCTGTCCGCGCATTGCTCAAAAGAAAGATTAATCTCTTTCGGATAATCCGTGCCCGCCTCGCCTATATGGTACGGAGACAGGTTCAGCACCGTAAGCGGTCTCTGATACGTCGCGTTGTTAAACCTCACGCTGCTTATCCCGCTTTCTTCCGGCGGCGCGGCGACGGTCGTTCCAAGCACGTTGTAGACGGTATCCGAGGTGTATATCGAGAGCTTTGACGCGTTATACTGCGTAAACCCCACGCGCACCGTCGTAAACGTCTGCGCGTCCTCGCCCCTATCGAAAAACAACCGGATTGTCTTTGCCGCACCGAGCGGCTTTGTTTCAAATACGGTCGCTTCGTCGCCGTCGGTCAGCGCGGAGAAATCCGCGTCCGGCGAGGCATTTGCCGACGCCGTCCACACGACGGGCTTTTCGGCGTCGGCATTTACAGCTATTCCCGACGACGTTACGGCAAGCGCCAAAACCGTGCCGAGACTGATAATCTTTTTCATTTTAATCTCCATTTCTTTTTTTGTTTATTCCTTTACCGCTCCTATCATTACGCCCTTTACGAAATACTTCTGCAGGAACGGGTATATGCATAGCACCGGAAGCGTCGCGATTACTATAACCGCGTACTTTATACCCTCGCCGGCTGCCCAGACTTCGGAATCCGACGCGCCTTCCGTCATATACGAGGATTCGTTTATGAGCAGTATTCCGCGCAGAACGAGTTGCAGCGGATATTTTTTCGGGTCGTCGATAAATATCGACGCGTAGAACCATGAGTTCCAGTGCCCCACCGCATAGTACAGCGTTATTACCGCAAGCGTCGGCATGGCGAGCGGGATGAGAATACTGAACAATATTTTAAGATGCCCCGCTCCGTCTATGGCCGCCGATTCGACAAGGCTGCCGGGGATGGAGTCAAACCCCGTCCGCATGATTATCATATTGTAAGTGCTTATCGCGCCGACAAGTATTACCGCCCATACGGACCCGTTTAGGCCTATGCCCTTTATTGTAAGATAGAGCGGGATAAGTCCGCCGCTGAAGAACATAGTGAATATCATCAGCATCGATATGGGCTTTTTAAACATTACATCCTTCCGCGTCATAAAATACGCGCCTATCGTGGTGAGCACTATATTGATGCTGCATCCCACAATGAGTATAAACATAGTCGTCCGGTAGCCCGTAAATATCTGCGAGTTGCCGAATGCCCGTTTATATGCCTCAAATGTGAAGTTTTTCGGCCAGAATATAATCCCTTTGCTGTTTAAAATCTCCTGTCCCTCGGAGAACGACGCCATGACGACATGAATCATGGGCGCGAGCATGACGATCATGAGCAGAAACATAAATATTACGTTGAAGCAGTTAAAAAGCCGCTGCTGCCAGGATACTTTTATTTTCATATTCGTCCTCCTTACCACAAGCTCGTTCCGTTCAGCTTTCGGCTTATCATATTTGCCGAAACGACAAACATCATGTTTATAACCGAGTTAAACAATCCTACCGCCGTCGAGTAGCCGTAATTCGCTTCCAAAAGACCTTTTCTGTATACAAACGATGAAATCACATCCGCCTTTTCCATTGTAAGCGGGTTGTACAAAAGAATTATCTTCTCGTATCCCACACTCATAATGCTGCCCATTTTGAGAATAAGCAGTGTTATTATCGTGGGCATTATTCCGGGTATGTCCACATGCAAAATCTGCTTCCAACGGTTTGCGCCGTCGATTTTCGCCGCCTCATACAGCGACGAGTCTATGCCTGAGAGCGCGGCAAGGTATATAATGGATCCCCAGCCGACGGTCTGCCATACATCAGACGCGATATATATGGATGTGAAATATTCGGGTACGCGCAGCATGTTCTGCCGCTCCATGCCGAGCTTAACGCATATATCCGTTATTACGCCGTCCGTCGCGCAGAAGTCCGAGAGCAAACCGCATATAACCACGAGCGATATAAAGTGCGGCAGATATGTAACCGTCTGAACTATTCTCGAATATGCGCGGCTTCTCAGCTCGTTTATAAACAGCGCGAGCACTATGGGCGCGGTAAAACCGAATACTATTCCCAAGGAACTTATCCTCAATGTGTTTATGAGTGTGCGGCTAAAATATACGCTGCCGAAAAATTCTTTAAAATTCTTCAATCCGCACCATGCGCTTCCCAATATGCCTTTTGCGGGCGAATAATTCTTAAACGCTATAATAGCTCCGTACATGGGCACATAATGGACTATGACATAGAACGCTATTACAGGGAGTATCAGTAAATACAAGGAGTAGTTCTTCTTCATATCGCGAAGGAACCGTTCTTTAAACGGCTTTTTCGCGGCCGTTACGGTACTTGTTTTAGGTGTTCGCATTAAAATCCTCCTTTACTTTGAACCTGTGCTTTAAATCAGCGTTTCTGATAACGTTCATACGCCTTCTGATTTATCTCTATAGCGCGCTCGATACCCATTGACTTAAGCGTCTCGAAGTATTCGGGCAAATCGTCCGTGCTCTTTGTTCCCGTGATAAACGCGTAAAGCGTTTCCTGACGGTATGTGTTTATATCGTTCATTATTGCGGAAAACTCGCTGTTCTCCTCCGCCGTATAGTTTACATACGGCAGAATATAATCTGTATTGCTGTTCTGTGACCACGCATCTATAGCCTGCT
>CANRAG010000101.1 GCA_947628515.1 uncultured Clostridia bacterium
CTATAAACTTACCCATGCCCACAAAGGGCCGCGCCAGCTTCGACAGTACCGGATGTTCCTCCGCGAATCGCTTGGGATTTTCCTTCGAAAACCGCTTTGTCATTACAGCCCGGTCAAGCTCCTTGAAATAGCGGTCAAAATATTTGTCCGCCGCGTCGGAGCCGTATTTGCCTTGCAAATAGTAATACGTCAACTGCTTGTCCTCGTCGAGCAAATTCACAAGATACTCCTTGTAAGTACGGCTGTCACGCGCTACCTTCAGCTTTTTCCCGTCGCTCGTATGGAATGTGACTAAATCCGTGTAATCATCCAAATCCCTGTCGAGATTTGACGGATAATCTTCCCCTTCCGGAACCGCGTAATTCTTCGGGCGTTCTTTCCATCCCTTTCTCATCGTGACGTCCGTTATATCGAGTATACTTAATCCGCTATTGTGCACCGCGTCACGGATATATCCCTCCGCTTCGTCCGTAAGTCCCTTGTTTCGGTCTTTCGGGTCTTTATATAAAAAGTCCGCGTTTTTGGAATATATCTCTCTATTCCTTTTTATGTTCGCTTCCTTTTCCTCTTCGGACGGTTGGAAGGGGGGTTTGAACACAAGAGGCCGGAATATAGGAGAAGCCGTCTCCGTTGTGTTCGTCTCCGCGCCCGACTGCCACGGCGGAGTTACCTTTTTCGCCCATGGCCCCTGTGCCGCCGGCTTCTTATTGTTCACCATTTTTTTCTTCGCGCTGCGGTTTGTCACCGCCTTAAAGAAAGGGTTGCTTTTGGACGCCGTTTCCGTTCTTCTTTGCGCCGCGTCCGTAATGATGTTCTTCGCCGGATCCGGCGTCCATTTAAAAGCGGAGTCGGACACAGCCTTTTTGGCGGTTTTATTCGAGTTCGCCGTCGTTTTAGCCGTCGTTTTAGCCATCGCTTTCGGCGCGGCTTTAACCGTGTTCCCCTTGAGCTTTCCCGCCGCCGCGAGATACAGATTGCTTTGCGCCACTCCCTGCGCGAGACGCTGCGGCTGCGTGAATATGGTCTAAGTCGGATCGGGATTTAACAAACCGTAATTCTTTTTGTTTTTATTGTTCGCCATAATAGATCACCCCTTTAAGAATTGACAATTGACAATTGACAATTATTTCTGCATTCTGCATTATTATTTATTATTTGTTGTTCACTCCCGGGCTGGTCGCAAACTGCGTTTGCTGCTCGCCCATGCAACCTGGGCTGGTCGCAAACTGCGTTTGCTGCTCGCCCATGCAACCCGGTAAAATCACAATCCCCGCCGGCGCGTCACGGTCCGCCTTTGCGTTGTCCTCGTCACGGTAATGGTATTTAAGCAGCAAATCCGCCGCTCTTAACGCGTCGGAGGTTTTGGTTCGGGTTTGTATTATATTTATGGTTTCATTGTATTCCGCGCCCTTCTTGCCCTCCGGCGCGTCACGGGTTTTTTCCTTAACCCGCACCATGTTATCCTCCGGTTCCTCGCGGCGCATGATCCGCGTGAGCCGCATTAGGATTTCGTTTAAGCCCGCCACATCCTCCCGACTGTCCGCGTCGGTCATATCCGGCGAAGGGCTAAGCTCCGCCTTAAGCCGCGAAAGCTCCTCCCGCACCACCGGGTCCTTAAAGAGTCTGCTGCCCATTTGTCTCTATACCTTATCACCGTAGCCCACAGCCCGCGCCGCGGCGGCTCTGTTGCCGCCGTTTTCAAACAGTTCCCGCGCGAACCGAAGCTTTTTATTGGTAATGTCGATAATAAACACACCCCCTCTTATTAATTGACAATTGACAATTGACAATTAACAATTATTTCTGCATTCTGCATTATTATTTATTATTTATTAACTGGTGGAGCGGATGGGATTTGAACCCATGAACTAAGCATTTAGAGTGCCCCGCACTGACCGCTGTGCTACCGCCCCATATCTCTGTAATACAGATTATATACTATAAGACGTGTCGCTTATTAACAAATTTTAAAATTTTTAGGCGAGCTGTAATAAACCGTAAAGCCCCGCCGCGAGCCTTACAGCCTCAGCCGCTCCATAAAGCTTTTATAGAAATTCCTTTTCATCTCAAAAAGGTTGTTGGGGCGAATACCGTAGTTTATGTATATATAATTATGATCCACCCTGTCGTCGGTCAGGAACTTATACAGACCGTCGGCGTCGTCGCCGCCGACGCTGCGGCATACGGAGCGTATTAACGCGTCCGTTTCGGATGTTCGCCGCGAATCGTTTGTCACACCGTATATGATGTGCTGCCTTGCCTCGGACACGCCGCTGTTTTTTAATCTCGTGGAAAACCGGAACACTCTCCTGTTCATGCTCTCATCCTTCCTTTCACATATACATTTGCATAAACCTCTGCTCTATTTCAGACACTTCGCCCGTGGACGCCATGCAGCTGTCGGGCTCCGGCTCGGGCATACCGCCCCTTCGCGCGCGGTTATCGTAATTGCCCTCCAGTATGCGCAGCACGTTATCGTCATTTGCCAAAATCCAGTCAAACGACGCCGACCACCCGCCGCGTCTGCCGCATAAAAAATCCGACTCCTCCGTTTTTTTAAACGCGTCCTCAAGCTGCTCTATGCTATAGCTTACAAGCCTTGCCCTGACGCTCGTCCGTCTTTTCGCCGTCAGCTTTGTCACGGGCTTAAGGCTTGTGCATATCTCGTTAAACGATTTCGCCGCCCTTTCCACCTTAGCGAAATCTTCTTTTGTATCACTGTATATATCTCTATTTTTAATTTCTTTTATATTCTCTTTTTTATTTACGGTGTAAAAACCGGTGTATTTTTCGGTGTTAAAATCAATGCTCTTTTCCTCATACAAGCATATCAACCTGTACACTCCCGCATGACCGACCTCGCCGGGAGTGTATTCGATAAGACCTTTGCCGCAGAGGTTTTTTCGTAGCTTTGAAAGCTGTGACTTGTCGGTTAAGTCAGCCTCCGCAATAAGCGTCTTATTGGCTATAGTCAATGTATCACTTACAAAATACGCGTCGCAGAATACGCCGTATATAGCATACCATAAATCGGCTTCGGCATGGCTCAGCTCATTAAGCCTTCGCCACGCCCTAAACGCCCTTAACTGCTTTAATGGATTTATCATGCCGTCAACCCTCCTTAATTTTTTGCCGCTTTAATCCGTCACAATCGACATCGGGCTTATGCACGAGCCGTAAACGCTCAATATGCACCGCGTATCATCCGAAGCGCTGTGCAGCGGGCAGTCGGCGCAGCTCGTATGCGAGTCACATTCATCCTTAATCATCTCTATAGCGTCTATTACTTCTTCTCTTGTCATTTTTATCCTCCGTTTCCTTACATGCAAAACCGCTTTGGTACTTCCGCCTCCTCCAAAAAGTCGTCCCGCGTCAGTTCCAATATCGCGTCCTCCGCGTCCTATTCGCATCCGACGCAAAAGCTTCTGTTTCCCACCTTATAATACCTCCCGTCGCGAAATACGGGTCTTTGGCATATATCGCAGCGGATAATATCATCCTCCGCCTCCTCAAACGGGTTATATCTCATGGGAAATCCGTCCGCGTGTGCCATTCATCTCACCTCCGTTGTAAATTTTTAAACTTTTGGTTTTATTTGTAATGTATTATAACACATAGTTTAGCTGTTGTCAAGAAAAATTTAACTTTTAGTTTAATTTTTTTCACCAAAACCCCTTTACATTTTCTACTTTTTGTTATATAATACAAGTAATAGTTATTTTTTATGATTGGAGGTTTTATTTATGGGCGGTAACATACTAAAACAGTTAAGACTATCCGGTAATATAACGCAGGCGCAGCTCGCGCGAGAGCTGCACGTTTCGCAGACCGCGATTAATAAATGGGAAAAGGGGCTTAGCTTCCCCGATTTCAAAAATCAAAGGGCGCTGGCGGATTTTTACGGTATTTCCATTGACGAGCTGTTCGGCCGCCGTCCCGACACGAAAACAAAGGGCGTTAAAATACCCGTGCTCGGCAGGGTCCAGGCGGGAATGCCCGTAGAGGCGATCGAGGATATATATGATTACGAGGATATAACGCCCGAAATGGCGGAGCACGGCGAGTTTTTCGCGCTCAAGGTGCGCGGCGACAGCATGAGCCCGCGCATGCTCGAGGGCGACATTGTCATAGTCCGCAAGCAGTCCGACTGCGACAACGGCGACATAGCAATAGTGCTCGTAAACGGATACGACGCCACAATTAAAAAAATAAAAAAGTCGGAGAACGGCATAGCGCTTATACCGCTTAATACCGCCTACGACCCGTTGTTTTATACCAATGAGGAAATACTCTTAAAGCCCGTGACCATAATAGGCAAGGTCGTGGAGCAAAGGAGAAAATATTAGACAGAAGCAGAGAAAGGGGAGCCATGCGGCTCCCTTTTCTCCACGCTTCGGGTATCAGCTGCGTCTTATAATGCCGTGTCTGCACCCGTTATCACAGTTGCTATCCTTAGCGCTCTCCTGCTCGCAGCACTCGCACTCGCATTTGCACGATACCGGCTTGCACTGCGGCTTCGGCTGCTGCACGGACGGATCGACCGCGCCCGGTTCCAGAAATTCGCATCTCTCCGGAGGATAGAACTCATCCATGGGGAAATCTATTCTGTCGAACAAATCGCACGGATTGTCGTCTGTGGCGCCCACGCACTCCTTCTGCGGCACGCAGTAGTCATAGCTCGGTATGAGCAGCTGAACGCGTCTTTCAAGCTTGATTATCGAGAATATGCCAAGCGAAACAAATACGCGCTTCGCTTCCCCGCCTACTACCAGCGCGTCGTCAAACACGCTGCATACCGACTCCGGCACGGAGGACAGGTCGAAATCATCATCGTCACCGCAGCCGCAGTTCTGACGGACGTCAAGCAGCTTCGCGCCGAGAGTTATCGGCTCAACGACCTCCACAACGGCATACGGCATATTTGTCTTTTTCCACTGCTGCGGGTCGAACGCGTTCTGCTTATACTTCGACGAGAATATTTTAGCGTTTCCGTCCGAACCGAAAAGGATTACACGCTTATTAAAGGTTGCAAGTCCCTCAACCTCCATGGGTCTGCCCACACCTGTGTATACATGAAGCACAATCTTGAAGAAATACTTTAAATCTATCGAGTAGAAGCCGCGGTTAAACGGCACGCTCTCAATATCGGTAAATACCCATATAATTTCAGCCTTTGTAACCTTCACGCTTATCGCGCGATCCACAACCTCCTGTCCGGACTGCGTGAGATATACTCTTATATCCTCCAGGCAATCCTTATCACGGCAGGAATCAAAGATTTTGTCTGTATGTATGCACACAGCTTCTCTGAAGTTTGTTCCGCAGCCCCTGTTCTGCGATTCACTCAAATTATCCTGCATAACTATTCTCCTTTCAACATTTTAAGGTCTTTGACCTTTGCAGTATATTATGCCGTATTTTCGCTCCGCGTTACAATTTGCGCGCATAAAAAAAACAGGAATTTAGAACTCCTGTTTTTATACCGCCTATAGGTTGATTTTAATAAGCGTAAAGCTTCCCGATAATCGACGCCGCCTCCGCGCGAGTGGCGGGACTTTGCGGCCTGATCGTGTTATCGTCAAAGCCGCGTATTACGCCGAGCGCGTAGAGCTTTTCAAACGAGTCCGCCGCCCATGGCGGAATATCCGCGTTATCGGCAAAGTCCGTCGCGCCCGCTGCGCCGTCACGGATTGTGCGCGCAAGTATCGTAAACGCCTCCGCGCGGGTTATATTGCTTTCGGGGTCGAAATACACCGTCCGTCCCTCATCGTCTGATTTACCGGAGATATATCCCGCTCCCACCATCGCCTTTATATAATTGACCGACCACGGCTCGATTTCGTCCGCGTCGATAAATCTCAGCCGCGTATCGCTGTAGGCGTTCTCGTCAAGGCCTATGGCTTTCGACATAATGGCGGCGTATTCGGCACGGGAAATATTATCGTCCGGCCTAAAACGCATACCGTCCGCGTACGCCTCGCCGTTAATAATGCCCGCGTCTGCCATGTCCTCGATTATATCATGCGCCCAGTGTCCTGCCGTGTCCGTGAATCTGTCGCGCTCTATGACGCGTATCGGTATCTCACGCACGGTATTTCCCACGCTTACCGCAAGCGACGCCGTTTGTGTTCCGTCGTCTTTTACCGATATGTTTCCGCCGTCCGCTTCCGCAAGCGAGCCGGAAACCGTCCAGCCAAACTGCGACGGGGTTGAATTAAGCTCGACGCCGTTCACGTACGCGGTAGCTTCGAGCGAAAGGTTTGTCATTTCGCCCTCATAGATCGTTATCCCGTCCACAGCCTCGCCCGTGGCCATGTCAGTAACGCGTATCTCGTCCGGATTTTCAAAGACCGCGAAATCAAACGACTTGCTGTAGCTCGCGCCTTCAACCGTCACAGACGCGCCGCCCGTGCCCCTGAAGCTTATATATCCGTTTTCGTTTACGGATGTTTCGGAGCCGTCCGTGTTGGCTGCGGAATACGAGACATTTTTAAGCCCGTCCATTTTGTAGTTACCCGTATCGTATACCGAGGACGCGCTAAGCTGCAAATCCGCACCCGACAGGTAGTTCATGTTCTCCGGAACGCTCCATTCGATATACCACGGTATGTCCGTTTTCGCTCTTAAATCCTGTAGGAACAGATAGTTCGCGCAGCTTCTAAGCGCCCCGTCCGACGGACGGTTCATTACGGTAAACTCCGTGGAGCCCGGAAACACCGCGCCAATCGCGGTGGAGCCGCCTCCGTCAAGGTTCAGCGCGTCGATACAGCCCAGCTCCGCCATGCGGTTAGCGAGCGTCTCTATGCGGCAGCCGTAGCTGTAGCCGCGCTGCCGTCCGTCTATGGTATAGAATATGACCCTTCCGTCGGGCTTTATGCCCACCGCCGTTCTCGGCGCCGCGCCCGCCTCAAAGCCGCTGCCCAATACGCCGTTGTTTATGAGCCGCCCGCCTATTGACGACGCGGCGTAGGCCGCCTCCGTCCAGTCGTACCGCTCCGCGCCGTAGACCGTGTTTCTGAGCGTCAGCTCGTCGCCGGGCGCGAGGTTCGCGAGCAAATCAAAATTTTCCGCCGCGCCGTCTACGTCCATAACAAACACATACTTCCCGCGCGGTATGTTTATCTCCCCTTCCTTTATATACACGTCGTCAACCCGCAGCTTAAGCTCCGAATTAACGCCGAGGCTCCCTTCCTCCGCGCCGCATATAACATACAGCGTTTTGAAATTGGTGCGCGTTGTCGTGCTGAAATCATCTGTCAAAAGGTTCACCCAGCCAAACCCGTCCTGGAGCCATTTGTTTATATACTGAATGTGTATTGTCTTATCGTTGCGAGTAAGGGTCGTGTCTATGCCCAGCTTATCTATAAACGCCGTGCCGTCGCGGCGGAACCCCACCGCGTCCTGAAGCCCGCTCTCCTTGGAGAATATCCGCCCGTCTATTACGGTATAGCCCATGGGTATGCCCGTTTTGGTTGAAAAATAGTCGGCGTTAATGCCAATCAGCGGGCGCAGCCCGTTCTGTTTCATATAGTTTACAGCCGACTCTATCGTGCGTTTGCCGTACGCGCTCGCGCCGTTTACGACAATTGGCACCGCCTCGCTGTTTGGCGTGTACTCGACATAGTTCTCGCTCTGATCGCCCACGGACGTGGAATAGAAAACGTTATGATAATAATCCGCGCCGCCGCCCATATTGCTTACCCAGCTCCCGTTTGTCGGGGTACCCAGCACCTCGGCTCTTGCCGCCACGCCCGAAAACGCTGTCGCTGCCGCGGCAGCGACAGCGAAAATTCTTTTAAACCCGTTAATCAAACCTACCTTCATCTCCATACTTCTATATTTTCAATTATATAAAAAATCATGCATTGCAGCGATCTTTCTCTTATGTAATTTCTTTAATTATACCCGTTTCGTCCGCCTATGTCAAGTGATTTCCACGGTTTTTGAATTGCCGCCCACCAATCCGCCGTATGATACCGCAAGACCGTATCGGAATAAATACGGAGCGCGGCAAATTATGCCGCGCTCCGTATAATATTATCTCTTACTTGCATATACTGCCTGCGCCTTTTTCAGCAAATCTTCATCCACTCCCAAAGCCTTAAATGTTTCAAACAACTCAGCTCGACCCTCATTTCTGCCTTTTTCCATGCCTTCTTTGTATAAGCTCGCCTCATAGAGCTTGCGCACGGTTTCTTCATCAAATACCGATAACATGATACTGATTACCTCCTTCTCACGCTCGCTAAGATATTCCTTTAACACATCACTGTCACGGCATATCCTTATCGTTTCATTTATCGACTTTATATCCCTGCCGTATTTCTTGTATTGCTCGTTATATACCTTTACAAATGTCATGTATTGGTATATTATATCGCCCTTGCGTCCGCTGTTTATTACCTTTACCTTTACGTCCACCGCCGTTTGCGCGCCGCCGAAAAATTCCTCCGACAGCGTTATATATTCCTTCCCCGGCTCGTCCTCGCCGGTGTATATGACATACAGCTCCGGTTTTGGCAGCGTGACCCTTTTGCTGCCGTACACATTAAGCGAACGCTCGGTTATATACTCCTGATAGCTCTGCATAAGATACATAAGCGCCCGTACTATAATATTTACCGACCACGTGCTCTGCGCTTCGGCAAGCACGATAATTTTATCACCTACGACAAAACCCAAATCGTTAAACATCGCGTCGGTCAAAATCCGGTTTAGCGTAACATTTGTTATGTCATCCTCGGTAATATGTATATCCTCTCCGAAATGCAGCGCTTCATACAGCTGTAC
>CANRAG010000102.1 GCA_947628515.1 uncultured Clostridia bacterium
AGCAGGACGCCAATACCGCCGCCACGGCAGACAGCGCCATGAAATGAATTATCTTATTAAACATACTTAATATCTCCTATATTTTTTTATTTCATGCCATTAATAACATTCATTGCCGCGCTAAGCGTCATTGCGGCGTCCGCGCGGGTTACCGCCGATTGGGGAGAGAGGGAGCCGTCCGATGAGCCGTTTATCACTCCCGCGCCGCACGCCCATTGCATTGCCGGGACAGCGTATTCGCTTATCTTATCCGCGTCAGCGTAGCTTAATATATTAGTGTTATCGCCAACGGACACATCCATGCCCGCAAATTTTGCGCACCGCCATAAAATAACCACCGCCTGCTCGCGGGTAACAGAATTATCGGGCTTGAACGTGCCGTCGTCAAAGCCGTCCACAATTCCGTTTTCCGCCGCCCACGCGATATATCCGGCGTAATAAGTGTCAGTGCCCACATCTGTAAATTCCGCTTTTGCCGTGGGCTTAGCGCCGGACGCGCGGCCTATTATCGTAATGAGCATACCGCGCGTAAGCGGCATGTCGGGGGCAAACTCCGTATCGGTAACGCCGTCCATAAGCCCCTCGGCGTAAACAGTGCCGACCGCGTCATAGAACCGGTCCGAAGTCTTTACGTCCGTAAACGGCAGACTTACCGTCGGCGCAGTCGTCGCTTGGAGCTCGGCAGTCTTTTTAAACATAATATACTTTGCCCTTGTATCCGTGTTGGTGATTTTATATGTATCGCCGTCATACACAAGCTCGTATGCGTCGTCGGACGAGGCTCCGCCCGTTACGCTTACGCCCGCGGCTGCTTTTATTCCAATAGCCGCGTCCGCGTAGGTACTTTTCACGCTTACCGATACTATCGCGTCGTCTTTAACATCCACAATAGAGCCGGCGCTTTCGGGAAAATCGCTGTTTTCAACGTTTAGCGAACCGTAAAGTCCGCATTCGAGCACGCTTTCACCGTTTTCTTCACGGTCACTTTTAACCGTTACTGCACTCCTGCCGGAAGCGTGTATCGAGCCGGCAGCCTTTTCGGTATTTCCGAACAGTGCCATGCCGCAGGACGAGTCTATCACAGCGTTATCAGAGACTGTAATATCGCCTCCGTCCTTTATCTCTATACCAAAGGAGTTAAGTCCGCCGGCGGCGTCAAGCGACGCGTCGTCCTTTACTTCAAGTCCGCTCGCCACCAGATTTACAATGCCGTTGTCGCTCTTTGCCATATAGTTCTCCGGCGAGTTTGCCGCGGCCTTTACGCGCACAGAGCCTTCTATTGCAAGTGATTTTACGGCGAACAGTCCGTAGGAATTTTCGCTTCCGCTCGTCTCGGCAGCGGTTACGGTTCCATTACCCTTTATTGCCATGTCACCGAACGATATTATGCCGATTAGAAAGGCTTTATTACCCGAAACGGACACGTTTAAGTCGCCGTCCGCCTCAATAACACTGTTACCCAAAAGCTGTAATCCGTACACGCTATCCTCATCGTCACAGGCGACTGTGATATAGGCGCTGCTGTTTTCGGGTATTTTTACCGTAATCCCGTCACCGACAGAAATCGCGACAGGGGAGGTGGTATTAAATTTAACATTATCAAGCGTCAGCGTGTTACCGTCAGCGGTCATTCCTTCCGGGATTTCCGAAGCCGCAAGAGGCTCACCGTCCGGATTGCCTCTGCGAAGCCCCGTCTGCGCATCGTAATATATTCCGTATCCGACAGCATCGGATAACACTGTGTCGTCCGCCATGACCGCCGGAGCCGCAATGGTAAACGCCATGGCCGCCGCTGAAACGTATGATAAAAAAGCAGTTGTTCGTTTCATAGTATGTAGTCCTCCTTATATTGAAAAAAGTATTTTATAAAACCGGGTTTGACCGGCAGTATCCTTAACAGGATATACTTATCCTTATTGTAATTGTACCATATCCAAAGCCGTATTTCAAACCTTATTCGTGCCAAATAACGCGCGTTTTACGCCATGGAGGGAAAATAAGACCGCAGACCATGGCTGCAACATAAGATAAGAAATGAGAAATAATACGGCAACAACTTTGCTGTTTCCCGAAGGGGAATAGGAACAAAAATGCTTTAAGTTTAATAAATCGCTCTTTATTAAACTTAAAGAACAAAAACTCAGGTATGACCTTCAAACATATTTTTTTAATATTGCAATCCGAGCCGCTGTGTGATAAGATATAGAGAGATCAATCACATTAAGGAGGCACGCACATGGATTATGTTACACTCGGACGAACAGAGATAACCGTATGCAAAAACGGTTTCGGCGCGCTGCCGGTGCAGCGCGTGGATTTCAATACGGCAAAGCGGCTGTTTTTACGCGCGTACGACGCGGGCGTAAATTTCTACGACACCGCGCGGTTCTATACGGACAGCGAAGAAAAAATAGGCTATTCGCTTTCACCCGTGCGAAACAAAATATACATTGCCACAAAGACCGCGGCACAGGACGCGGCGGCGTTTTGGCAGGATTTGCACACAAGCCTTAAAAACCTCAAAACCGACTACATAGATATATACCAGTTCCACAATCCGTCATTCTGCCCAGTACCCGGCGACGGCACGGGACTGTACGAGGCTATGCTTGAAGCAAAAAAACAGGGTAAAATCAGGTTTATAGGTCTTACAAACCATCGTCTTGCGGTCGCGCGCGAGGCCATAGCATCAGACCTCTACGACACAATTCAGTTCCCATTCTGCTATCTTGCGACGGCTGCGGATTTGGATATTGTGCGCGGCTGCAAGGATAACAACATCGGCTTTATCGCCATGAAATCGCTTTCCGGCGGGCTTATTACAAGCTCGGCGGCGGCATACGCGTTTGCGGCGCAGTACGATAATGTGCTGCCCATATGGGGCGTGCAGCGCGAAAGCGAGCTTGACGAGTTTTTAAGCTATAATACAAATCCGCCGTCCATGACGGATGAAATAAAGGATATTATAGCCCGTGACCGCAAAACGCTTGCGGGCGATTTCTGCCGCGGCTGCGGCTATTGTATGCCGTGTCCTGTAGGAATTGAAATAAACAACTGCGCGAGAATGTCGCTGCTTATACGCCGTTCCCCCTCCGAGCTGCAGCTTACGGAGGATGTGCAAAAAAAGATGAAGCTGATAGAAAGCTGTCTGCACTGCGGTCAATGCAAGTCGAAATGCCCGTACGGACTTGACACGCCGAAGCTTTTGGAAGATAATTACAGAGACTATATGGAAATACTTAACGGTAAGGAGTTTTAATATGCTTGGCAAACTCTATGCAATAACGGAGCGCAGCCTTATAGGCGGCTCGCTAAAACTCGCCGTGGAGCAGGCTGTAACGGGCGGCGCGGGGCTTATCCAGCTTCGGGAAAAGAATATTTCCGATGAGCAATATATAGCGTACGCGCGCGAGGTTCTTGGGATTTGCAGACAATATGATGTGCCGCTCATTATAAACGATAACATAAACGTGTGCCGTCTTTCGGGCGCCGACGGAGTGCATCTCGGTCAGGGCGACGCGCCGGCAAAAACCGCGCGGGAAATTTTAGGCAGCCGCGCCATAATAGGCGTTACGGCAAAAACCGCAAAACAGGCTGAACGCGCGTATTATGACGGTGCGGACTATATAGGCTCCGGCGCGGTGTTCGGCACCACTACAAAGGACGACGCGAAAAAGATGGACATATCCGTCTTAAAGGCCATAACGGCCGTGTCAAAGCTGCCGGTGTACGCAATAGGCGGGATCAACGCAGCAAATATATCCCGTCTTGCGGGCAGCGGAATATACGGCGTAGCGGTTGTGTCGGGAATATTTAAAGGCGACATAAAATCCAATGCGCAAAAGCTTGCGGAGGCGATAGAAAGACTATGAAAACATTTTTAACCATAGCCGGTTCAGACCCGTCCGGCGGCGCAGGAATACAGGCGGATATGAAAACCGCCGCCGCGCTCGGTCTGTATTCGATGAGCGTTATAACGGCTGTCACCGTCCAGAACACCAACGGGGTTTCGGACGTGTTTTACATCCCGCCCGAAACGGTGCGTGCGCAGGCGGAAGCGGTGTTTTCCGACATATTCCCCGACTGCGTCAAAATAGGAATGTGCGTAAATGAGGATATTATTTCGGTAATAGCGGATATTTTAAATAAATACAAGCCCAAAAACGTTGTGCTCGATACCGTGCTCGTCTCCTCAAGCGGCAAAACACTCCTTTCCCCCACCGCCGCGCGGCTTATGGAAAGTGCTCTGTTTCCGCTTTCTGACGTCATAACCCCCAACGTGCCCGAAGCGAGATACCTTACCGGACTTCATATAGAGGACGAGCATGGCATGGAACGCGCGGCGGAAACGCTCTATACAAAATACGGCTGCGCCGTTATGCTCAAGGGCGGACATCTAAACGGCTGCGACTTGTTCTATGACGGACACGCGCATTTTTACAAGCACGCGATAATTGACAATAAAAACACACACGGCACGGGCTGCACGCTCTCCTCCGCCCTCGCCTGCTCGCTCGCGCTCTGCGGCGCGGCGGACAGGGCGGCGGCGGAGGCGGTCGATTACACCACCGGCGCTATAGCGGACGGAATGAATATCGGCCACGGCGCGGGCCCGCTAAACCACCTGTACCGGTTTATGAAAGATCGTCAAGACTTTTAAATACATACCCCTGCTCCTTCGCGCTGTTTATTATACGTTCAAGCGCTCCGGCGTTATCGGAGGATACCGCGTGGAGCAGGATAATCGCGCCGTCGTGCAGATACGGCATAACGCTCTCATACGCGTAATCCGTCCCCTTCTGCGCATTCACGTCCCAGTCCTTATACGCGAAGCTCCACATTATCGTTTTCATCCCCATATCGTTTACCACCGCCAGAGTCCGCTCACTGAACTCGCCCTCCGGCGGACGCATATATGTCATCTTGTACCCGTAAAGCTCCTCGCATTTCGCGTTCAGCCCGTCTATCTCGCTTTGCACCGTTTCCACGGGCTGCTTTGGCAGATTAAGATGGTGTATCGTATGGTTTCCGACTATATGCCCCTCGTCAATCATGCGCTTTATAAGCTCGGTCTGCCCTTCTAAATACGGTCCGGTGACAAAAAACGCCGCGGGCGTTTTTGTTTTTGCGAGCACGTCTAAAATCACCGCCGTAAACCCGTTCTCATACCCCTCGTCAAATGTTAGATATAACGCCTTTTCACCCGATTTGTCCAGATAGCGGCCGTTATATCTTTCAAGCATATCCGACTGCGACGAGGGTATTTCAGGCGGCTCGCCCTTCCTTCTTACAAACCCCCAGCCGCTTCCGGCCCCGTCGAGCGCGGAATAGTCGGCGGGACTGTTCACCTCTACGGAATTTACATGGTCTGTTTCCGCGCGCCTCACCCCGCATCCGCCCAAAAATACCGCCGACAGTACGAGCATAGTGATTATTACTTTTTTCATAGACATCCCCCTTCGGATTTTATTTAAAATTTTTTTAGAAAAAGATTGAAATTTGCGTTTCCTTAGTGTATAATAACAATATATTTATATGTTTATGTTTTCGAGGTGAATAAAGTGGCACTATCACAGGATTTTGAAAAGCGAAGAAGAGAGCGCCTTGCCATGCAGCGCCGCAAAAGAGAGCGTATGAAGAAGATACGCAGGATTGTATTGGCGCTTATTGGTATTATAATTATATTTGTTCTTATTATGATTATTGCCAAATGCGCGAAAAATGGTACAAGCTCAAACGAGCCGGAAGCGACTGCCGCTGTTACTGAGGCGCCGACGCCGGAAGCGTCCGCGTCAATTTCGGGCATACCGCAGCCGGATGAGGACGATAACGATTTGCTTGGAGTTATTAAGGATTCAGGCGAGACAAAGCATGCGTACCTCACATTTGACGGCGGGCCGGACAACACCGTAACTCCGCAAATTCTCGACGCGCTGCGCCGCTATAACGTAAAGGCGACATTCTTTGTTGTGGGTAAGAATATCGAAGCTAACCCGTACCTATGCACAAGAATGATTGAGGAAGGGCATCTTGTCGCGCCGCTTTCCTACACAAATAACCCCGATATACTATATGAGGACAAGGACGGTTTCGCCGACGAGGTTGACAAGACCTATAAGCTGATAGTCGAAAACACGCTTGACCAGACAGAGCCGTTTAAGGTATACAGATTTATAGGCGGCAGCGGTTCAAACACTACCTTCGGTTCCGCTAAGCAGACATATAAGGGCGTGCTTGCAAAGAACGGCTATTACTTCGCGGACTGGAACACTCCCGTTGACGACGAGGACGGAAAACGCTCGGCGGAGCAGTTGGTTTCCAATTTTGACAGCAACCGCGCGGACGTGAACAACCTCGTAATACGTATGCACAACACGGACAAGAACGCTAACACTGCCGAAGCGCTCGACGAGATAATTAAGAAGCTGCTCGACGACGGATATACATTCAGCCGTCTGGATGAGATAGATTTCTCGCAGGCGCCCGAAACAACGGAGAAGGTAACCGATAAGCCGGAGGATATAAAAGCCACCGACGCGCCGAAGTCCGATACCGCCACAAAGGCAACAACAGCGCCAAAGCCCGCCGCAACAACGGCTCCAAAGTCGAACAGCACATCGTCGGGTACGTCATCGGGCGGCTCTAAAACCACATCGGGCACATCGTCGGGCGGTTCTAAAACCACCTCCGGCACATCGACAAACACATCGGGCGGTTCTAAAACCACGTCCGGCACATCATCGGGCACGTCGGGCAGCTCCCAAACCACATCGGGCGGCACGGCAAACACCGCTCCGCAAACTCAGAAGGATGGTGTTATAACACCTGAATAAAAGGACTCAAAAAATCGTTCGCAAAATTTTGCGAACGATTTTTATATTGGTTATTCTATTGTAATCTCCACCCTGTCCATCACGGCAAGAATGTCGGTTGACTTACCGCTTTGAAGCACGGCGTTGTCGGCGGTGTATTTGCCGGGGCTTACCACCCGCGCATAGTAGGTTACGGTGTCTCTGTCAAGATTATTACCGTTATACGCGTAGAGGCTTACTTTCTGCCCGTCATATTGCATATACCACCCGTTGTTTGAGCAGCGTATATTATCGCTTATAGGCCGCAGTCCCGACGGGAGGTAGTCGGTTATCACATATCCGCCCTGCTCGGCCTGACCGCCGAAATCGAGCTTTATCGTCACGGCTATAATATCATTTTGAGAGAATGTGTTTGTGTTTTCGCCGCCGCGCTTTGAGTATGTCCTTTCCATTGTTATGTGCCGGTTTTCTTTTTCGGAAAGGCGCATTGTCTCGTCCGATACGCTCATCATCCGTACCGATTCGGACGCGGAAATGACTTTGAACTCGTCAAGCTTTGCGGCGGGAACTGTAACGCTCCTCCCCTCGCCTCTCGAAAACTCATAATCATACTGCTTCCCGTACAGACTTACGGAAACACTGCCGCTCTCCTTCGGAAGCGTTTTTATTGCCGTGGTTATGTACATAAGTCTTTCTATATCTGTGACAATGTCCTCCGTACAGTTGCGCATACAGTAGTCATAATACTTCTCCGCGTCGCCGTTTTGCATATACAGCGATACCAGCGCGGCAAGAGCCGTCGCCTCGATAATATCGTCGTTATCCGTACCCGCCACGACGCGCTTCGCGTTTGACATATCCTCTGCGGCGGGCGCAATCCGAGCGTTAAATATGTCCTCCGCCCTGCCGTACTCGCCAAGCTCGCAGTACGCGAGCGCGATATACAGATAGTCCACCGCGCGCATATTATCCGCTGCGGCATATTTTTCCAAATCGTTAAGCACCGGCTCGCGCAGGCAGGCAAGAGCGTACAGCGCCTTTATATTGTCCTTATGCTCCGTAAGATAGCCCGTGAGCGCGTATCTGTCCACATCATCGGCTATAAGCGGCGTTAGCTTTGCAGTGGCGTCAATGTCGCTCTCGCCGTAGGGGAAAAGCTTCATCCCCCCGTCACGGCTCTGGTAGGTCTTTAAATCTATATCATTTTCCTGCAATTCCATACCGTAATACTCGTTCAGCAGCCGACGCGAAATGTTTTGCGCTATCATCATATCGAGTCTATCCCAAACCAAGCCGCGCATCAGGCATATATCTCCGAGCAGAGCGCTGCGGCTCTTGTCGGTAAACACAATGCGCACATTCCCGTCGCCGTCGGCCTGAATTTTGTCATACACGCTGTCATAATACACCGTCCGCGTGGTTTTGTTATAGGTATCGGTCACGGTAAAATCGGTTTTAACGCTGTCAACCGCCCTGCCGTCAATATACGCGGTAACGGTTACGGACTGCTCGCCCTCCGCGTCAAGCGTTCCGAGCGGTATATTAACTCTCTCGTACGCTTTGCCCGTGGCCTCCATGGTATTTTCGCCGCACTCGGCTCTGAATAATACGTCCTCGCCGCCCGTCAGCGAGCCGCCGTAGAGGTTTACGCCTATAACGGGGCTGTCGCCGGTTATGAACGAATTATTCATATTATAGCTTATAAACTGCGGCATACTCACGCTGATTCCGTACTCCGCGCTGCCTGCCTTCATATCGGACGTAACTCCGCTTACGGCCGCGCGCCATGACGTTATATTAT
The DNA here is from genome assembly GCA_947628515.1 of uncultured Clostridia bacterium. GTDB lineage: Bacteria > Bacillota > Clostridia > UBA1381 > UBA1381 > Ornithomonoglobus. Next base: position 8,614 of record CANRAG010000102.1, read on the forward strand.
CAGGCAGTTTAAATGTAATACTGCCGCTTCCGCCGTCGTCGGTTGTTACGGTCCTAAACAGCGCCGTGTCCTTAAAGTCCGAGCGAACAGCAACGCCCGCCTCGGC
>CANRAG010000103.1 GCA_947628515.1 uncultured Clostridia bacterium
CCCGCTCTTGTCAACACCATTGTAACTATATCTGCCATTTAATTAAATCCCCTTTCCTCATCCGGCAGCTGCGCCGCCGGTACCGTGAATTTTCTGAATGTCTTTACAAGCGCCGCCCCGAAATAAATGTTTGTTTGTGTCGAACGTGAAAATTTTGCCTCGTCCAGTTTTGCACGTTTCGGCTTTACGGTTTCAAGATTATTTAAAAACATCTTGTATCCGTCGCGGGATATTGACAATGGCGGTTTTGCCGTCACATTGGTTTTGAAGTAATACGGCTTTCCTCCGTAGTCGAACCATTCCGTTATAACACCGTTCCCGAACGCAGCAGATAAAAGTTCCGAAACACTCGACACTGTACCAATCTGTGAGTTGTACACAAATGCTGCTGCGATAATGGACTTCTTTTGTTCTGTTGTCATGTCGTTTGAATAAAACGGCGCGGCTATTTCCGCGGCCATAGCGTCAAGCAGAGCGGGCGAGGCGTTCTCTATATCCGCCCAAACCATTACGCTTGACATATCGCTGTAAAACTTTGTTGTCAGCGCCGCTATTGCGCGTGATAACGCTATGTTCCTGATTGTTTTGAATGTATGGGGAAGAAGATCAAGTATTGTAACATTCTTAATTTGTATCATAATTACTGTTCTCCTTGTCTCAAATCGGCGGCGTATATCCGTTTAAAATTATGTTATTTGCATTGATTGTCACAACGCCGTTTTTGTATTGCATATACGCGTCTCCGCCGAAATCTATCCTGAACGCGCCACCGGCCGCCGTTATTGTTACGCTCTCTATGCTTTTTGCATACCCTCCGGCGCTGTCGGGCGGCTGCGAGTACGAAAATATTTTTCCGAGACACACACCTCGCCCGAACTTATCGAGCACGGTCGCCACCCTGGTATTGGGCGGCGGGATGTTATATTCATGCGCCAAAAGTGGCAGCCAGTCGGAAACGATGTTGCCTTCCTGCGGATATGTCACCTTTACAAACCCGCGTGTCACATCAACGCTTGAAACAAACCCCTCGTAATATCCTTCCATCAGCTGCCGCCTCCTCTTTTTAAAATGCTTTTCTGCTCCTGTCGCGCTCATATTCGCGCATAAAATCCTTAAACTCGTTAAACGATAAGCGCATCGCGGAATTGACGGAGTTCCTGTCCGCTCCGCCGTAAACCGTTACATTGGGCGCGAACACAATCTGCGGTGGTGTCTCATCCGCGCCTTGGTCCGTTCCGTCGCCGTGTCGGCGGCTCATGCCGTCGCCCAACATATCCAATATATCCCCAAACGTAAATCTGTCGTAGTCCTCCGCTTCTGCGGATGTGAGTACGCGTTCACCGCGGTGAAGCTCCGCTATGTACCCATCGAACGGCACGTGCTCCAACCCGTTGCGGTGCGAGCCGTTTATGAAACTTCGACTTTGAGCAGCCGTGTATATCTTTGCGCCGCGCGGAATATCGGTCAATACGTTACGTCCCTCGTACCACCATCTCGCGCCGCCGTACTCTATGACTTCGCGCGGATCCCTTATTCCGCGCTGGTCGTTTACTATCGCAAGCCCGCCGGGGAAGTTATCCGTACCGCGCGCGGCTATGGAAACTGACTTCCCACCTTTGGCCAGATTGCCAATAACAGACGAGAAGCTGATTACACCGCTACGGTAAAACGTTTCCGGAACATTAGATGTATCGGCGGTAAACTTAACCGTTCCCGGCTTTGTTCCGGGCTCGTAGCTGTCCGGCGCGGACGTGTCGTTAATCCATGTAACCTTACCCGTTGCCTTATCGATTGTGGCTATAATCTCCTGCGCCTCGTTGAGCGCCTCAATGTTCCCGTCCGCGTTCACCTGCAAACTTACCGCGCCGACATTCTGCAATTGCGTAATTACCTCGTCCGCCTCGTTAAGTACCGTAACGTCTCCGGACGAGTTCACCGATACATCCACATTTCCGACGGACTTAAGGCTTGCTATTTGATCTTCCGCTTCCTGTATGACCTCAAAATTACCGTCGGCGTTAATGGAAATAGACTTGTTTTCAGGAATTAAACTCATGGTGTGAGCCATATCTGACAGCTTATCCGCAATCCCTCCGGCGTCCAGACCTCTGAACAATCCCTGTGTCTTTCCCAGTTCGCCCATCTTTGAAATCACGCTGTTTATTCCGTCCGCTCCCGCCGCCGTTGCATCGTTGACGGTTTCAAACCCGCTTGCCACAAGTGCGGCGCTCTGCACTGCTACGTCAGTGCTGTCGCCGAGCGCTATCTTGTAATCTAAAATATTTTGCGCCATATCCGACGCTTTTCCCGCCGCTATGGCGTCCGCGAAATTCTGATAACCCACCGACGCCGCCGCGAACGTTGTTTCAAGCTCCGCCGTGTCGGTGTTAGTCGCCCGCATGTTCTTGCCAAGCGTTACAAATTTATCCGTATCGTTGGAAATCGCGTTTGCGTTTTCGGTCATAACGTCCGCTATAAGCATATCCGTCACGGCAGATGCCGCCGATTTCTGCGCGTCCGTCCACGCTTTTTTCTGCTCCTCGTTCTGTTTATACGCGTCCGCCGCCGCTGTGTACGCTTTGCTCGCTTCATCGTTCATCGACTTTATCGCGCCCACAAACTCTTCCGCCTGCTGTGCGTTGGTAATTTGGTTTGGTAGCGTGCCGGGTCTGTACTTACTTCTTATCTCATCTCCGTAAGCGCCGTAAATTTCCCTGTTGAAATATTCGTTAACTGCCTTTACATAGTCGGCCTCCGTTCCGCCGCCGTAGTATGTGGACTGCAAATCATGAAGCTTTGAATACAAATCCGATGTAACCGTGTTTTTGGTCTCCGTTAGATGCATATCGCTTTCAAGCTTATTGGTGTTTTCGACTGCTTTCACATAATTATCCGCGCCGTTAGCCATATCGTCCATGTATCCGCTCCACTTGTCGTTAAAATCGATACGCTGTGCCGCGCTTGCCGCTTTAACCGCCTGTTCCACTTTCTCCGTCGCGTCGTCAAGTCCGGTCGTGTCCGCGTTTATTTTTAAATCGTACTCCCGTTCGAGTAAATCCGCTATTTCTCGGACGCGCGACCTTGCCGACTCCACTTCTTCCTTCGTGCTTGCGGATGAGTTTATTATAACTTCCAAACCGGACAGCTCATTCTGAATATCCGCAAGTTCCCTGTATCGCGATGCTGTCTCTCCTAATGCCTTAGCGCTCTCCAGCGCGGTGTCACCCCAGTGGTTGTGCTCTTTGTCCCACGCGTTATACGCGGCTTCTATAACCTTTTTAAGCACGATAAACGCGGCTGCCGCCGGCAATATTCGGCTTGCGACCGTCGCAAGAAATCCCGTGACCGCGCCGCCCGCCGTATACGCTCCCGTGCCTATGCCGGTAAATGTCCCGATTATTCCTTGCAGCACGGTTCTTACGCCCCGCGCCGCGCCGAGGGTTTTAAGATTGCTCAACAATGTGACAAGTCCCGTTATACCGCGCAGCGTCGCCGTTCCTATCTTGATTGCCGCAAACGTCTTTGCAAACCGCGCCGCGCCCGAAATTATCGTGTCTAGATTATCCACGATATAATCCAAAAGCTTCATAACAACCGGCGCGGCACGCTCTATGGCGCTCACAATAACGTTTGAAATCTCCGGCATTTTTTCTGTGAGATGCGCGACCAGCTCGTTAAGGTTTGGCGCTAACGCCTCGCCTATTGATATTTGCATATCCTCGTATAATCGAGCGAGCCGCGTTGTCGCGCCCTCCACGGTATCGGTCTTAATGTCATAGAACGCGTCCAATGCGCCGTCAGCGTCACGATATGCTGCCGCGAGAGAACGTATAATAGGCGTTCCGTTTGCCGCCATGTCCGCATATCCCGACATAATCTTTGTCAGTGCTCTGTAGCCGCGCGTACCGCCTATGAGTGTAAACACTTGGTTTCTCTGTTCGTCGGTCATGTTCTTCGTCGCCTCGTACATGTCGCCGAACACGTCGATAATATTCCGCGTCCTTCCCTCCGCGTCGAACATGGAAAGTCCCAACTGCGCCATACCCTTAGCCGACTCGCCGCTTTGCTTTTGCATACGAGTTAAAACGGTATTTAACTGTGTGCCCGCCTCTGCGCCTTTTGTGCCCTGGTTGGCTAAGATGCCCAAAACCGCCGCGCCGTCCTCTATGCCTATATTAAGCGACCGGAACACGCCGCCGACGTTTGCGAGGCTTTCAAGAAGCATTTGCGAGGTATAGTTCGCGCTGTTGTTGCCCTTCGCTAAAACATCCAAATAATGCCTCACGCCGTCTATGCCTATACCCATTGCCGCCATAGTGTCGGTTACAAGGTCGGAAGTTGTCGCCAAATCCATGCCCGTGGATGCTGACAGCTTAACAACAGGTATAAGCGCCTTTGAGCTTTTTTCCACAGACCAACCGGCAAGCGCCATGTATTCGAGCGCGTTAGCGCCTTCTTCGGCAGACTTCACGGTTACGCGCCCTACCTCTCGCGCAGCATCGGCTAAGATTTGATATTCCGCTGTACCCTTTCGCACATCAAACACGGCAGCGGCGCTGTTTACGGCGCTCTCGTATGCCTTATAGGTCTTTATGCTGTCCTTGACAATCTTAACGCCCGCCGCGCCGACGGCTAAAGCCGTCGCCGTCATTGCTCTATTACCTACCTTGGCAATAGAATTTAACTGTGCTTGCGCAGAGTTCACCGCTGCGCCGAGCGTACCGTCCAGCCGTCCGGCTATCGTAATAGCGAGTTTTAGCTCCCTTCCCTGTCCTGCCATATGCTTTAGCCTCCTTTGCGTGTTTTAAGGGACGGAGACGGTTAAGTCTCCGCCCCCTGTAACGACCGCTTTACAGATTAAAGAAACCGATCTATACCACGTCTCACGTCCTCACCGTTAATCTCAAACGTGCCGTTGAGCTTGTCTATCTCTATGAACGTGTTTCCGTTGCTGTCCTCAACCTTTATGTATGTGAGCGACATTGTTATCTTGCTGTCCATCTTGTCCGAGCGTTTGAGGGTCCCCAAAGAAATCTCCTTTGCAAACCCTTTAGCCGTGACCTTTACGCCCGTGTATTCGAAGTCGTGCGTATCGGTATTGACCTTTTGCGCTGAACCGCGCAATACGACCGTGGAAACGTCTGTAAGGCTCACAACGCTCGCCGCCTCCTTGTCAAACAGCGTAAACGGAACCTCCAGCTCCATGTTCTCCGTTCTCATGCCGGGCATATCTATCGTTCCTGCCGGCAAATCGACCTCCGCCGTAAGGCTTGTTATTGTCGGCAATGTGACCTCCGATCCATGTCCCAACAGCTTCTTGTTTCCGTTATATACCGTAAAATCTACAATCTGTGAAGGAATTTTACTCATTACTGCTCACCCCCTATAATCGCGGCGCGTAAAGCGTCCATGTCAAAACTGAACTCGTTTTCTATGTATTCCGCCGGTATGTTCGCCGCAAGCCTTGTTCGGAACTTGAAATGCCCCTTTAATATCTCCTCCGTCGGATTATCGCCCGCGTTGAAATAAACTGTTGCGGAGGCTATATATCCCGCTGTCGCCAGCGACGCGAGCTTGATATTATAATCTGTAACGCAATTCTCAACCATCTTTGGATTGATTGCGCTGTCCACAACAGAGAAATTCGAATTGATGAAATCGTTCTCGATCCAGAGGAAGGATAACCGCGTCATAATCCAGCGCTTGATAGGATCGGTTTCTTTCGGATACGCAGCCGTATTGTTTCCCCATACGTACCAACCGTTACGGGAAATAACAGTTACTATACCGGCTGCGTTAAGCTCGTTGCCGTCCTCCTGGTCATAGTAGACGCTCGTCCCGTCCGCAAGCACCACGTCGTCTACATCGAGCGTCCTGTTTGACGGTGATTGACATGTCATGCCGCCCGTCTCCGTAGCCTGCTCCATAATGAGTGCGGACAGTATCGCGCTGTATGAGAGCATATGTCCGCCGCATTTTAACATGGGATATACCGCTATACAGTTCTCATCCAGAGCGCGTTCCGTCTTTGCTTCAATCGCCGCTTCTCTTGTTTTTGCCTTTGTTGTATCTATGTCGGCAATCACCATGGCCTTGTAGCAGCCGTTTATGGACGGCGCTTTCTCTTTGAGCACCGCCGTCACCGTATCGTCCGTAGTCCAGCCCGGCGCGGTAATGATAAATGGTACAACGCCCAGTCGCGGGAACACGCTTTTTAAAAGCTCCGCGCCCGTGCGTGAGTCCGTCGCTTTGTCCCACGTTCCGATAATATCCTCTTTTGTTACCTTCTCCGGCGAGGATTTCTTATATGTCACCGCGACCGTTCCCGTTTGCTCGTCCGTAAAGTTCACCGTGAGCTTATCGCCGTTCCATTCCGTAACGTACTTATCACTGGTGATTGTCTCACCCTCCGAGCTGCCCTTTTTGATTTCGAGCGTTGAAACTATAACGTCATCCTCTATGACGATTGAATTATCATTTACCGGATAATCCTTGCTCTCTACCTCCGTGCAATGCTTTTCCGGATCCAGCACGTTTATAAATACCACCGGCGCGACGCCGTACTTCTCAAAGCTCGCGTACATCGCCTGGCACAGTGTATACTTGTCAAACCTTGTCGTATACCCCAGCTTTTCGCGGCAGTCCGCAAGACTCTCGCACAATACAGGCTTGTTCACCGCGTCGGCGGGATTTGCCGAAAAGTGTACCGGTGCCGTGCCTATTACCACCTGTGCAGCGGCGGTGGCGCGCACCTCCGCCATCGCCGTGCTCGCCTCGCCGTTATATATACCGTGCATATATCTGTCAGCCATTCTGTTTAAACCTCCTTATCTCTTTAATGACTCTGCGTATTCGACCGATTTGCGGTAGCAGAACGCCGCTCTGCTCTCCGTCACGGCCTTTTTCTTTAAAAACTCCGTAATCCCGTCAACGGGTATAACCAGCTCCCGTACAAACGGAACATCAAGTATTTTCGGTAATTCGCCCGTAAATACCGTATTTGCTTTTATCCCCGGAAGGTCTGCGCCTACGTATATAAGGGACCGTGTCGATATATTTTCCGCCGTCCGAGCGTCCGCCGTTTTGGTTTCCGCTCGGACCGTCGCGGCTGTTTTGGTTGTTTCATTTGCGGCGAGCCGTTCCGCCGCCTTTGTTCTTTTCGCCATTTCGTATATCCTCCTATGCTTTACAAAAAATTCAACGGATCATTATACGCCATAACCTCCGTCGCCCAATTTGTTGTTACGCTGCCGATAAAATACGGGATAGCCGCCTCCTCGTTGATAACAATTTTGACAGGATATAGCAAACGAAATTTTCCCTTTATTCCCGCATGCCTTAAAAAACAGTCCCGTATCCTTTGGAGGCAGACCAAAAGCGTCTTGTATCCCGACATATCCCGCGACCAATCCTTTATGACAACTATGATTTCAACAGTCAGAATTTGCGGCTCTGACGGTGACTTCTCCTCCGCCCCGCGCAATTTAACAATGCAGCACGGAAAATACTTGTCGTCCTCGTCCGCCTCGCTCCCGTCATCCTCGTATTCCGCCGGTTTTTCATATTCGGTTGACAGTGGAATATCTTGTATGTGTATTTGCATTTCGCCCGCTTTAAACAATGATAAGTTTGCAAACACATCATCTTCCAAAACTTTTTTTATTTCTTCTTGTAAATCCAATTCCGTAATCATAATAGATTTAATATCCTCGCAATCTCGGCGTCAAGATTTTCGTAGAACTTCGCTTCGCCTTTGGCTTGCACGTCCTTCTCCCACACGTCCGGCGCTCCGTGTGCAGACGGCGATGACAACGACTTAACCTTAGTTATCGGCAAGCGTGCCGCGCCCTGCCTAACCACGACGGTTTCGCCGCCCCTTCTTAGATTTGTAGCGTAAAACGCTTTGTTTCCGTTGAAAATCATTTTTTTATAACCGTTGTTTCTATTGATAAGCGCCGATACGACAGTCTTACCGTTTCGCCATCTGAAATGCGTTATGGGCACGGAGCCGCCCTTATCGCGCAATATTGCTTGCAAATTGCCGGTGGTCGCGGAAGTGTACTTTAGCGCGTTGAGGTCGCCTTTGTCGGTAAAGGTTTTCTTCGCTCCGCGTTCATCGTACTTCTTGACCTCTTTGGCGGTTTTGTTTATCGCGGTTCTGACTGCCATCCTTGCCTTGCCGCCTTGTAGCTTGCCGAGTTTCTTCTTTGCATATTCGACCGCTTCCGCCGCGTCGATATATATGTATATGTCATTGATTATCGCCATCATCTTCCACCCGCTTTCCGCATATCAATTTCGTATATCCCGTCCTGTTCCGACGTTGACAGCACAATATACTGTTTCCCATCAAACTCCATGACGCTCCCCGGCTTCGGTTTTCCGAACTCCGCCGCGCTGACGTACACCACAATATCCGCATTGTAAAGTCTCGTTTGCTGTTTTTCCTGCTGCCTATGAAATTTAACTGTTACCTCATCCTCCAATATATCATCCTCTACAACAGCGCGTACCTTCCTCCCGTCCAATAAATGCCAATCGGCAAACTCCGACAGATTTAGGAACACGTTCGTCACGTCGGCGCGGATGGTTTCCTTGAAGTTCATGTTATTCTCCGGCTGCCGGTGCAAACCCTACGTTCA
>CANRAG010000104.1 GCA_947628515.1 uncultured Clostridia bacterium
TAAGAATAATTGCGACGGCAAAAAATTTTTGTTTAGCGACCACTCTTAGCGGTACGCGTGTTTGGTCGTCGGTAAGCCGGTTTATCGGCACCATGGCAAACAGCCATATATTTACGGCAGGAACGACCGACCAGATAAGCGGCAACACGAGCGTATGCGAGCCGAGAAGTCTTATTAGCAGTGTGGATATGAGTATAAACCCCACGCAGCCCCAGCAGTAGAAGGAGTGCAGCATACTCATCGCCTTTTCCTTTTCCCCGCCCGGCGCGGCCTCGACCATAGGGCTTACGAGCACTTCGAGCAGTCCGCCTCCCACGGCGTTAAGGACTGTGGCTATAACAAGCCCCAAAAACGCGTTGTCCATTATGCGCGTGAGCGCGAACATGGATACAAGTCCAAGCACCGTAAGGATATGCGCAAGTATTATCGAAGCTCTGTAGCCGAGCCTATCGGCGTATTTTGCCGATGCGAGATCCACCGCGATTTGTACTCCGAAGTTTATGGCTATTAGCATACCGATTTTATCGAGCGGTATACCGAGTGATTTTTGGTACGTCGCAAAAAGCAGGGGACTTATATTATTTATGATCCCCTGAACTATATATCCCAGATAACATGCCTTTATCGTGTGTGAATAGTTAAGCTTCATTTTAATGTGATTTCGCACGAGAACATAAGCTCGCCCGCGTGTCCCGTGCCCTTTGCAAGAATTATGCCGTCCTGTGTGCGCGTGTATATTCTAAGCTCGTCGCCGCGCTGCACCTCGCGGTGGAAATCGAGCCGAAACGTGTCGATAAATTCATCATCTTTAAGATCGAGCGCGTCCAAAACATAGTCCGCGTAGCGTATATTGCTGACATGCCCGTTAACGTCCGTATCCGAAAAGGCGGGAAGAACCGTATACGGCTCACCCTCCGCGTCAAAATCCTTACCCCTGCCGAGCCTGTCGGGGAAATTTTTTACGGTAATATACTCCCAGTCAGAGGGGAATATATCCATAGCCCGCGCGAAACGGCGGGTTTCGCTGTTTACCACCACCCATTCCGACGTGCCTTTTATAAGGATATTACCGTCGTCGTCCATGATAAGGTATTCGCGTATAAACCCTATTCGCGTTGGCGGCAGGGGCCATGTCCTTGCCTTTACGCGGCTGTACAGTCCCACATCGCCGAAAATCTGCAGCTTAAGCTTTGACAGTACCCATATAAGCTTTTTTTCGAGCATGGTCTCCATGCCTATGCCTATTTTCTGCGCATGGTCGCCGGCAATATCCTGGAACAAGTCCAGAATTGATGATATTTTAATCTTCCCCCGGCAATCAAAATCCGAGGTCCTGAGATAATATTCCTTTTCATTTATAAGTTCCATATAAATATTCACTCCTCCGCCTATATTATACAGCTGAATTTATATAATGTCAAACATTTTTGCAGACGGGGTTCATATATTTTTGAACAAAAATATTCCCAACAAGTATTTGCTATTTATGATAAAGTGTGCTATAATGGATATGTTAGTTTTAATATAGCATGGAGGCATGGTTAATGAAGAAGATAAGACAGGAATTTCTTACGGGCGAGCGCGCTCTGTTTATGGGAAAGGATCTTGAAATATATGATACAATATTCGACGGCGGCGAATCGCCGCTCAAGGAGAGCGGCAATATAAAGCTGTACGGCAGTATGTTTAAGTGGAAGTATCCCCTGTGGTATTCCGAGAATATCTATCTGAAGGACTGCGCGCTGTTTGACATGGCCCGCGCCGGAATATGGTATACGAAAAACATCACCGTGGAGGACAGCGTGATAGAAGCGCCGAAAACCTTCCGCCGCGCGGATAATATCACATTGAGGAATGTAACGATCCCCAATGCGGAGGAAACGCTGTGGAGCTGTAAAAACGTGATGATGGACAATGTCGCCGCAAAGGGCGACTATTTCGCGATGAACTGTTCGGATATGGATATACAAAACTTTAATCTTACGGGCAACTACTCCTTTGACGGAGCTAAAAACGTCACCGTGAGGAACGCGAAGCTGCTGTCTAAGGACGCGTTCTGGAACAGTGAAAACATAACTGTATACGACTCTTTCATTTCGGGCGAATACCTCGGCTGGAACGCGAAGAACCTCACGCTTGTAAACTGCGCTGTCGAGAGCTTGCAGGGCATGTGCTACATAGACAATCTCGTCATGAAAAACTGTAAGCTCATAAATACCACGCTCGCGTTTGAATACTCGACCGTTGACGCGGAGATTACGTCGGGAATAGACAGCGTCTTAAACCCGTCGGGCGGTACGATAAAAGCGGAGCATATCAACGAGCTGATTTTGGAGAAGGATAAAATTGACCCGTCAAGGACTAAGATTACGGTGAGGGATTGATATGAAATATGATTTTGACACGCCCGTCGATCGGCGCGGCACTAACTCGCTTAAATGGGATGTGGGGCCGGACGAACTGCCCATGTGGGTGGCGGATATGGATTTTAAAACCGCGCCGGAGATTACAAACGCCATAATCCGCCGCGCGGAGCACGGCGTGTTCGGCTATAACATTATCCCCGACAGCTGGTATGACGCGTATATAAGCTGGTGGCAGAGACGGCACGGACTGAGGATTGAGCGGGAGCAGCTCATATTCTGTACCGGCGTTGTTCCGGCGATTTCAAGCATTGTAAGAAAGCTTACCACTCCGGCGGAAAATGTGGTAATGCTTACGCCCGTATATAATATTTTCTTCAACTCCACATTCAATAACGGCCGCAACATTTTGGAGTGTCCGCTGCTGTATGAGGACGGGGAATATGCCATAGACTTTAACGAGCTTGACAGGAGTCTTGCCCTGCCGCAGACCACCATGCTCATATTCTGCAATCCGCATAACCCTGTGGGCAGGATATGGGACCGGGAAACGCTTAAACGGGTGGGGGAGCTGTGCGTTAAGCACCATGTCATAGCGGTTTCGGATGAAATACACTGCGATATTACGGCGCCGGGCAGGGAGTACGTCCCGTTCGCGTCGGCGTCTCGGGAATGTTACGAATGTTCCGTAACCTGTCTCGCGCCCACAAAAGCGTTTAATCTTGCGGGCATACAGACGGCGGCGGTAATGATACCGAACGAGTTTTTGCGAAACAAGGTAAACCGCGCGCTTAATACCGACGAATGTGCCGAGCCGAACAGCTTTGCAATACAGGCCGCCGAAGCGGCGTTCACATACGGAGAGCCGTGGCTTTCAGAGCTGCGCGAATATATAGAAAACAACCGCCGCGCGGCAGCGGAGTTTGTCCGAAAAAGGCTGCCAACGGTGAAGCTTGTAAAATCCGAAGCGACATATCTTCTGTGGCTTGACTGCAAGTCAGTATGCGACAGCTCCAAAGCGCTTGCCGGGCACATAAGAGCCGCAACCGGTCTGTATGTGTCGGAGGGCGCGCAGTACGGCGCGGCGGGCGAGGGCTTTTTGCGGCTCAATATCGCCTGTTCCGCGTCTGTGCTAAGCGACGGTCTTAAAAAGCTTGAACAGGGCATAAATAGCTATTTGCGATAGTAATAAATCCCCCGAAACGGTACACCCGGAGAGATAAGCTTTAAAGAATTCAAAGATGCGAGCTTTACATTCTGATATGAGGATTAAAAAAACAGCGTATTCATATATCACAACGAATACGCTGTTTTTTAATAAAATAAGCGTTTTTCAGACTTGAAAGAACAACGGATCGGTGTTACAATGAATTTAATGAACCGAATTGGAGGAAATTATATGAAAAGACAGATTTCGTTTATATCCGCGCTCGCTTTGGCGGCGTCGGCGTTTTCGTCCCTGACGTTTACCGCGGCGGCGAAGGAGACGCCGTACGCGCCGGAGGGATATATCGCGCATTACAGCTTTGATGATACGGATGAGGAAAATGAAAAGCTCAGCGTTATAAAGCCCGGCAGCTGGAAGGGAGTCGATCCAAAGTCGGGAATAGACGCGGAGGCGAACCCGGTTTATTCAAATGACGCGAAGTATGAGAGCTCACTCGATCTCTCGGACGGCAGCTACGGCGTTATGCTCGACGAGAAGCTTCCGAAGGATTCGTCGTATACAATATCCTTCTGGGGATATATAACGGAAGCTGTAACGGAGAACACCGCGGCGGTGATGTTCGATGCGAACACATATAACGACGACAATTCCGTTTCGGAAGAAAGTTGGCACAGAGTGGTTCCGTACGGCGGCAGCAACAAATATAAACAGGAGTATGTATTCCAGTACCGCGCGGACAGCGCCACGCAGATAGTGTGGTCGGGGCATAAGAATGAGCAGATAAGCGGAGCGTGGCATCTGTTCACAACGGTTTTTGATACCGACGCAGAGTCGTCGAGCGTAAAGCTCTATCTTGACGGCGCGGAGGTTACGGCGAGCAACGCGGCGGCGTTCGCGCCGGATCTCGCTCGCGAGAGCGACATATATTTGGGCGTGAATCCGTGGTCGTTCTGGGACAAAACCTTTAAGGGCTATATAGATGATTTATATATCTATACGTCTGTTCTTTCGCCGTCGGAGATAGCGAAAATGTATGCCGGAACGGTCACACACGGAATAGAGGATGTAATAGACGCAATACATATTCCGACGACTGCGTACGGTAATATAAGCATGCCGTCGGAGATAGCGGGCGGCACGATCAAATGGACGTCCTCTGACGACGCCGTTATAAGCGATACCGACGTTGAGCTCGACACGGATATAAGCAAAAAATATGATACATATTCCGTAATTCCCGCCGGAGTTGTGACGCGCGGCGCGGAGGATAAAAAGATTACGCTTACGACGGACATAAAAAGGTATATTGGGCACGCACGCGCGATTTCTACAGCATGTCCGAGCCGCAGCTTTTTGTGAGCAAGGAAAAAGGCAGTCCGAACGCGAAGAGCGAGAGCTATATCGACAGCACCATGATAGAGGACGACGGTAAGTTTTACAGAATAACCAAGTATGAGGATACATCGCCTACGCAGGTGTTCATGGAAGTCAGCGACGCGCCGCTGGGTGATTTTACGGAGGTCTCGTCAAATCTTGATACAAACGATTTCCTGGGCGTAGAGGGGCCGGCGATATTTAAATTCAACGACCGCGACGAATGGTGTCTTATGCTCGACGGCTACAACGGACCGAATTCGGGTGTGGGATTTTTCCCGTCAACCATTACCGACCTTGCGGGCGGACAGTTCACGAGAGTCAAAAGCGGGTTCAAAATGCCGACGGGCCCGAAGCACGGAGTAGTGCTGCCCATTACCATGGATGAATACAACGCGGTTACCGAGGCGTATCCGACAGATGTTTTTGAGGAAAAGTATGCCGATACGGCGGAACTGTATTCACTCTATACATTTAACGATACCGCTGTCTCCGGCGCGAGAACCACAGCCGCCGACAGGAGCGGAAACGGGCATGACGCGAAGCTCATGGGTTCAGCGGCATATGTGTATGACGGCGAAAAAGACAGCAAGGTGCTGTATACCAACGGCACAAGCGGAACGTATCTCGAATTCGAGCTGCCAAAAAACGAGGACGGAACGGTTTCGGAATATTATACGGTTTCAATGGACATAAAGAACCTCACGGAGGGGAATTATTTTAACTTCTATGCCGGAGACGGCTCGTCCAACCCAAACGGGATAAACTATTTCGGCTACAAGATGGCGAAGGATATTCTGCTGTCGGCAAAGGATGGCTCGACAGAGAAGAAAACCACGCTGACGGGAAAGGGCGTCCAGGGCGAATGGGCGCATGTTGATTTTGTGATTTCCGGCGGAGTCGGAACGATATATGTAAACGGAGTGAACGCCGGACGGCTTGACGGATATTATATGAAAGCTGCGAACGCGTCCGTGGGGCGTCTCTCGTTCAGCGGATGGTCGCCCGACGCTTATGCTAACTGTTATTACGAAAACGTAGCGATATACAACAATGCTCTCTCCGAAACCGGAATTAAGAGCCTCGCCGCGATAGACGATCCGGAGGACAACAAGGATGAGAAGGAGTTGGAGCTTGAAATAACAAATGAAAAGGGCGTTGATATCCAGGACGGAATGATAGGCTTGTTCTTTGAGGATATAAACTATGCCGCCGACGGCGGTCTTTATGCCGAAATGATAGAGAACCGTTCGTTTGAGTCGCTTAAAAGCGATGGTAAGGGCGGCACGTCTTATGACGGTGGCTACGGTTGGAGCGCGTACCCGTCGGACGGCGAGCTTGCGCTCATGTCCTCGGGCGGACTTAATGAAAATAACACCCACTATCTGCGCTTTACCTCGTCCGCTGCCGGCGGCGGTTTTAAGAACCAGGCATACGAGGGCGTCTATGTAGAAGCGGGAAAGGAATACAAAGTGTCGATGTTCGCAAAATCCGACACATATTCCGGTGCGGTGCGGGCAGCTGTTTATAAGGACGGTACGCGCGTGGGCAGCACGACCGTTACCGAGAGCTTGTCGGGAGATTGGACAAAGTACGAGGCGACTCTTACGCCGGACGCGTCCGCGCGTCATGCGGATTTTGTCATAGAGATGGACGGCGCGGGCAGCGCGGATTTCGATATGGTTTCCTGTTTCCCGTCAGACGCGGTGCTGGGAATATTCCGACGCGACCTCGCCGAGAAGCTAAAGGCTGTAAATCCGGGATTTTTGAGATTTCCGGGAGGATGCGTCATAGAGGGGTATAATCTCGCAAATCGGTATAACTGGAAGGACAGCATAGGCGCGGTTGAGGAGAGAAAGCAGAATTGGAACAGATGGTCCACGCATCTTTCAAGCGGCAGCGTGGATAACGGCTACAAGCACTATAACCAAACGTACGGATTGGGATATTACGAATACTTCCTGCTCTGCGAATATCTCGGCGCAAAGGCGCTTCCGGTCATAAATGTCGGAATGGCGTGTCAGTATCAGTCGAATGAACTTGTGGATATAAACAGCGCCGATTTCGAAGCGTATATACAGGACGCTCTCGATCTCATAGAGTTCGCAAACGGAGATATATCAACGCCATACGGCGCGATAAGAGCTAAGATGGGACATCCGGAGCCGTTTGATCTCGAAATCATGGGCATAGGAAACGAGCAATGGCAGACGAATACGAACAATTGGTTCACACGCTACGAACGGTTTGAGGCGGCTATACACGAGAAGTATCCGAATATGAAGCTCGTCGGCACAGCCGGACCGGGCGTTCAGGATTCGGGATATAATCAGGCATGGTCATGGATACGCGAGAAGGCTAAGACAAATCCGAACTTTGTGAGCGTTGTGGATGAGCATTATTACCGCGATCCGAACTGGTTCTATGACAATATCAATTTTTACGACGACTATCCGCGCGATGTGAAGGTGTTCGCCGGCGAGTACGCGTCGAGATGGCGCAATCAGGCGAATGATCCCGGGGCGAACATCTGGGAGGCAGCGCTGTCGGAGGCGGCGTATCTCACGATGGTCGAGCGTAACGCGGACGTTGTGTATATGGCGTCATACGCGCCGCTGTTCGCAAGACTTGGCTATACTCAGTGGTCGCCGGATATGATTTGGTTCGACGACGCCGAGAGCTACGGTTCGCCGACGTATTACGTGCAGAAGCTGTACAGCAACAATATGGGCGATTACACGCTTAAAACGACGCTGAGTCAGCTTTCCCTTAAGCCGTCTGTTTATGAGAACGCGTCATATGATGAGGAGACGGGCGATATAATCGTAAAAATAGCAAATTCGGGCGCGGCGGCTCAGACGCTGCCGATTGCGCTGAAGGAAGGAATATCCGTGACGGGCAAGGCATCGATTGAGAAGATAACGGGCGGAATTTCCGATGTAAACAGCATAGCAAATCCTATGAACGTATCGCCGGAGCGCACGGTGATTTCGGGAGTGGGAGACGGATATGAGCTGGAACTTGAACCGTATTCGTTTACTGTGCTCAGGATAGAGACAAAGGAAGGATCTATAAAGGATAATACAAACGAGCCGGAGGTTGTAGACAGCAAGTACCAGGTTATGGGCTATACAACGGGCGGAGACGGCATAAACGGCAGTCTGCATTACGCAATAAGCGATGATAAGGGCGAGACGTTTAATCCTGTCAACTACGGAAACGGCGTTTTATACGCTCCTGCCGACTATGAGGAAAACACATATGAGGGCGTAACTAAATATCTCGGTTCGCCGTATATGTTCAGAACCGCCGACGGCGGATTTGGAGTGATTGCCGTAAGGCACACGCAGAACTCCGATACCGACAGCCGTGACGGAAGCGTTATGATATATACCTCGAAGGATCTCATGAATTTTGAGTTCGAAGGGTATCTGAGCCTCAGCGCATTGCCTGTACGTTTTCCGAAATGCCAATATGATGGAGGCAAGTACACTATATCGTGGTCGGACGCGTCGGGAAACAGGTATGAGGCCGACACGGCGGATTTCAAAACCGTAACGGATAAGCGTATGTCCGAGGACTTATACGCCGAGCCGGAGACAGACATAG
>CANRAG010000105.1 GCA_947628515.1 uncultured Clostridia bacterium
TGCTTTTTACTACAACAGCCTTACAATTTTTGCCGAGTTTGCACCATTTTTTAAAGTTGGATTCTAAAAACAGGTATAATAATTCATTTTATATTATACCATATATTAATAATTAATGCAATAAATTTTTTTATCTATTAATGATTTTAATTGAATTTAAAGAGGAAAAGTGATATAATACTAATCAGATAAAAAGAAAGTAGGTTAGAGTTAAAAAATGGAAAAAGAACAACAGAAGATAAATCCTTTGGCACAAATGCCGGTATCGAAGCTTATGATTAAATTTGCGGTTCCGAGTATAGTGGCAATGCTTGTGGGAGCGCTTTATAATATAGTTGACCAACTATTTATAGGTAACGCTGTGGGTATGCTGGGAAACGGCGCGACAAACGTGGCTTTCCCGTTTACGACCTCGTGTTTGGCTTTTTCATTGATGTTCGGCATAGGCGGAGCGTCGTGTTTTAATCTTTCAATGGGAGCCGGAGACAAAAAAAGCGCTCCGTATTATGTGGGAAACGCGTCCGTAATTCTCGCTTTTATAGGAATTGCTATTACGGCGGTAACGCTTATATTTCTAAATCCGCTTTTGAGATTTTTCGGAGCTTCTGACCAGATCATTCCATACGCCGTAGATTATGTGGGAATAACAGCGTTCGGATTTCCGTTTCTTATGTTTACTACGGGCGGATGCCATTTAATACGCGCGGACGGAAATCCGAAAATGGCCATGATATGCAATATAACCGGCGCTGTAATAAATACAATTCTTGACGCCCTGTTCGTCATTAAATTCGGATGGGGAATGAAGGGAGCCGCGCTGGCAACTGTAATAGGACAGGTTGTTTCTTCTATTATAGTAATAGCGTATATGAAAAATTTTAAGACGGTCAGTCTTAAAAAGGAGCATTTTATAATAAAGCCGCGATATACTCTTAAAACGGCGTCGATCGGAATGGCTTCGTTTATAAATCAGATTGCTATGATGGTGGTACAGATTGTCATTAATCAATCGCTGCGCCACTATGGTTCGCTTTCCGTGTACGGTCCCGACATTCCAATAGCCTGCGCCGGTATAATAATGAAGGTTAATCAGGTTATATTCTCGGTAGTAATAGGTATAGGTCAGGGCTCGCAGCCGATTGAAAGCTTTAACTACGGCGCGGAAAACTATAAGAGAGTAAGAGACGCGTATAAGCTGGCAATAAAAGCGGGGGTGGGAATAAGTATAACGGCGTTTATAATGTTCCAACTTTTCCCGGATAAAATACTTATGCTTTTCGGAAATGAGGACGCTAATTATTTTGAGTTCGGAACAAGGTTTTTCAAAATATTCCTGTTCTTTACATGGCTTAACGCGATGCAGCCGATAACGTCAACATTCTTTACATCTATAGGAAAACCGATAAAGGGAGTGTTTTTATCACTTACGAGAAATGTGCTGTTCTTTTTGCCGATAATGCTTATTCTTCCGTTATTTATGGGAATAGACGGAATTATATACACAGGTCCGGTGTCGGATATGCTTTCGGCTGTCACGGCAATAGTAATGGCGCTAAGTGAATTTAACATTATGAAGAAAATGGAATTAAAGAAGCTTGAATAGTCTTTTGGAGGTATGTATATGGCTAAGTTTACACTTTTTTCCGCGATAGATATAGGTTCGTCGCAGATGAGTATGAAGATATTCCAGATAGATAAGGTTTTAGGAATATCCGTTATAGAAAGCTGCGAGAGCAGAATAGCGATAGGCAAGGAAACGTATAATTATGGAAAAATAAGCTATGAGCTTACGGGAGAAATATGCTCATGCCTTGAAAAATTCAAAAGGATTATGGATGAATACGGGGTAAAGGAATATATATGCTACGCGACATCCGCGGTAAGAGAGGCATCAAACAGCGAATACATAAAGGACCAGATTTTTATAAGAACCGGTCTTAAGGTGGGTATAGCGTCCAATGAGGAAGAAAGGTTTCTTCATCACAAGGCGCTTGCTCTGAATATGGAAAATTTTGATGAAATAATAAGAAACGGGGCTGTAATAGTCGATATTTCCGCGGGCAGTCTGCAAATATCGAGTTACGAAAATTCGGAGCTCCAATTTTCACAAAATCTTCCCATGGGTTCTCTGCGCATTATGGAAATGATGGCGGGAGTAAATAACAACACAATAGGGTTTTCAAAACTTCTTAGAGAATATACCTCAAACATGCTTTCGCTTTACGGAAAAAGCTTTTTTACAAATACAGAATACAGTTCCGTCATACTTGTAGGCTCGCAGTCAAATAATATTAAATCCGCTCTTAATACGGAAAAGGATTGTATAGAACAAGACGCGTTGGAAAATCTTTATAATGAAATAATGGAAACAGGTCTGTATGATTTCGGGGACAAATACGGATTTTCGTATGACGAAAGCCGTCAAATAATGGCGTCTCTTATTATTTACAGAGCGTTTGCAAATATAAAAAATAAAAAAATATATATGCCCGATGTTGAGTTTACGGACGGGATATGCGTTGAATATGTGGAAAAAAACAAATTCACTCATACAAAGCATATGTTCAGAAACGATATTATATCGAGCGCGATGTATTACGCGAGACGATATAATGTGAATATGGAGCATGTGAACAAAACCGTTTATTATTGCACCGAGATATTTAACGCTCTTTCAAAAAAATTCGGGCTTTCAAAATCCGATCTCATACTGCTTAAGGTAGCGGCAATATATGCAGATACCGGACTTTATATAAATATAAACGAATATAATATATATTCATATAATATAAAAAAATCAAACAAGCTGCTCGGTCTTTCAAACAGGGATAACGATATAATAGCGTTTGTCGTGCTTTTTCAGAACGGGATATTTGAAAACGAAGAATATAAATATTTGCCGAAGAACAGAAAGCTGCAGATTTCAAAGCTTTCTTCCATATTATCGCTTGCGCTTGCGCTGGATTACGAATATAAACAAAAAATCAATAAAATAAGAGTAAGCGTAAAGAACGGCACAATGGTAATTAACGCGGATTTCGACGAGGATATAACTATGGAAATCTGGCGGTTTGAGGAATGTGAAAAATTTTTTGAAGAGGTTTTCGGCATACAGGCTCAGCTTAAAATGAAGAAAATCTAAGGAGGATTGGGTTATGGATAAATACACGGCGCCGGAAAATTATATAAACAGAGAACTTTCATGGCTTGATTTTAATATGAGAGTATTAAACGAGGCAAGGGATAAAAATCATCCTCTTTTTGAAAGAATTAAATTTCTTTCCATTACATCCTCCAATCTTGACGAGTTTTTTATGGTAAGAGTGGCGTCTCTTAAAAATATATCAGGAAAAAATATTGATCCGTCCGGTATGACGTCAAAAGAGCAGCTGGACGCTATATCAAAGAAAACTCATAAGCTTGTGGATATGCAGTATTCGACATATCTAAGAAGTCTTATTCCGCTGCTTTTAAAAGAAAATATAAAAATATGCGATTTTGATGAGCTTGAAGAAAAGGAGAAGAAATATATAACGGAATATTTTCATAAAGAAATATTTCCCGTTCTCACGCCTATGGCGGTCGATTCCTCAAGACCGTTTCCGCTTATACAGAATAAATCGCTTAATATATGCGCGCTCGTAAAAAACTCAAAAACAAAGAAAAACGGGTTTGTAACGGTTCCCATTCCGGGCGTGTGTCCGCGTGTAATAAGAATTAAAAAATCAAAAGAGGTAAAATTTATTCTTATAGAGGATATTATTAAGAAGTTTATAGGCGAGCTGTTTACAAGCTATTCAATTATGGACACAAGCGTGTACAGGGTTATGCGTGACGCCGATATTCCGCTCGACGAGTATGACAGCGAGGATTTATTAAAGGAAATAGAGAAAAATCTGAAACAACGCGAAAGAAGTCAGGTTATACGTCTTGAAATAGAGGAAAGCGTAAATAAAGAGCTGCTTAAATTTTTAAGCAGCGAAATAAAGGTGAAGAAGAATGATATATACCTTATAAAGGGTCCGGTGGATTTGACATTTCTTAATAAGATATATTCTCAAAAGGGGTTTGAAGAATATAAATATGAACCGTATACGCCGCAAATAATTAAAAGACTTCAAAATTGCGAAAATATATTCGATGAAATAAAGAAGGGCGATATATACTTGCATCATCCGTATAATTCATTTAAAACGGTTGTGAATTTTATAGAGGAAGCCTCGCGCGATAAGGATACTCTCGCAATAAAGCAGACCTTGTACAGAGTAAGCGAAAATTCGCCCATAATAAAGGCTCTTGAAAGAGCCGCGCAGAACGGAAAAGCGGTAACGGTGCTTGTTGAGCTTAAAGCGCGTTTTGACGAAAGCAATAATATAGTATGGGCGGGGAGACTCGAAAGAGCGGGATGTCATGTTATATACGGACTTCTCGGTCTTAAAACCCATTCTAAAATTACGGAAGTCATACGCCGCGAGGATACGGGCATAATTAAATATGTTCATCTTGCCACCGGAAATTATAATGATGTAACCGCCAATTTTTATACCGATATGGGCATATTCACCTGCCGCAAGGAATACGGCGACGATTCGGGCGCATTTTTCAATATGCTGTCGGGATTTTGTGAGCCAAAGCATTGGAATAAATTGATAGTCGCTCCCATATGGCTAAGGGACAGGACGGAAAGCTTTATAGAAAGGGAAATAAGACACGCGAGAGAGGGGAAGAAGGCGCGTATAATAGCGAAGATGAATTCTCTTGTAGATCCCGAAATTATAGCTCTTTTATATAAGGCGTCATGCGCGGGAGTAAAGATTGATTTGATTGTAAGGGGTATATGCTGTTTAAGGGCGCAGGTTCCGGAACTCTCGGAAAATATAACCGTTCGTTCGATTACCGGACGGTATCTTGAGCATACAAGAATATATTATTTCTATAATGACGGACAGGAAAATTTATTCTGTTCCTCGGCGGACTGGATGAACAGAAATTTGAATAAGCGTGTGGAAATCATGTTTCCGATAGAGGATGAGGATATAAAAAATGAGATTATGCACGTTATAGAGGTTCAGCTGGAGGACACATTAAGAGCGTCCGTTCAGAAGGACGGCGAGTACAGCAAGATCGATTTAAGAGGAAAGAAAAAAACAGACTGCCAGATCATTATGATGAGAGAGGCTGCCGAGAGTTTAAAAGAAGATAAAAAGAGTAAGGCGATAAAGACCTTTATTCCCCGTCAAAAACCGGAGGAGGTATAGTTTTGAAAAATGTGATTATAACCGGAGGCAGCCGCGGAATAGGAGCAGCATGCGTAAAGGCGTTTGCACAAAAGGGATACAGAGTATTTTTTACCTATACGAAAAGCGAGGAAAGTGCAAAAGAGCTTGCTCTAGAAACGGGCGCGACAGCGATATGCGCCGATGTGACTTCATTTTATGAAATGAAAAAAGCCGCCGATATAATAAAAAATTACGGAAGAATTGATATTATAGTTAATAACGCGGGTATTTCTCAGATAAAGCTGTTCCAAAACATAACGGAAGACGATTGGGACAGAATGTTTGACGTAAACATAAAGGGAATGTTTATAACGGTAAAAACGTTTATTGATGATATGATACATAATAAACGCGGCCGTATTATTAATATATCATCGATGTGGGGAGAGGAAGGCGGAAGCTGCGAGGTACATTACAGCGCTTCAAAGGCGGCTGTTATAGGCTTTACAAAGGCGCTTGCAAAAGAGCTTGCTCCTTCGGGAATAACGGTAAACTGCGTTTCACCGGGCGTGATAGACACGGATATGAACTCGCATCTTACGGATGAGGATATGGCCTCACTCATGGAGGAAACTCCTATCGGCAGAATAGGAAAACCCGACGACGCAGCGAACGCGATCATGTTTCTGGCGGACGACAGCAGCGATTTTATTACGGGCGAGGTTATTTCAGTAAACGGCGGAATTATTATGTAAATAATATATTTACATAATAATATATTTAATTTTATGTAAAGACCTGTAAAATTATTAACATTGTGACAATAAAGTTATTAACAGCAAAAATGTCTTAAAAACGGCGGTTTTTAAAAGTTATCCACAATTTCCACAGGGTTATACACGGATGCTGTGGAAAACTCCATAGGTAAGAAATGGCTTAAAATCTATAATTTTAAAGGTTTACAGAAAATAAGCGTATGTGATTATGTAAATTTATAAAAAATCGTGGATAACTTGTTGAAAAGGTGGAAAAACGGCTTAATAAAGGGAAAAAGAAAGGGTATTTAGTTATTCATTCCTGTGGATAACTTTTATGTATAATAAAAATATGTTAACTCCGAGACTTAATTGTATAGTTAATTATGTAAATAGCTCCGAAACGACAGCCGATATAGGCACGGATCACGCGTATGTGCCGATAGAGCTTATAAACAGCGGACGCGCAAAAAGGGTTATAGCGTCCGATATAAAACCGGGGCCGTTAAAGATTGCGAAATCGCATATAGAAAAGCGAGGTCTGTCCGACAGGATAGAGACAAGACTGGGCAGCGGGCTTTCCGTTTTGGCACCGGGCGAAGCGGATTATATAATAATAGCCGGCATGGGCGGCGAGCTGATATGTGATATATTAAAAGAGAACACGGAAACGGCGAGGTTATCGAGACTTGTAATACAGCCCATGAACGGTCAGTATGAGCTTAGAAGATATCTTATCGAAAACGGATTTACAATCGAAAGGGAGGATATTGAAAACGAGGCACACAGGGTATATAATTTTATTATTGCAAAAAACGGAAGAAGTGAGGAATTTGATAATGATATAGACTACCATTTGCCGCCGTATTTATATAGTCATCCGAAATTCCCGCTGCTTTTCGATAAGAAGCGTCGCGAATTTAAAAAGATTATAAATGGGCTTGAAAGAGCCGACATATGCGACGGAAAAAGGTTGAATTATTATAGGGAATGTCTTGTAAAAACGGAGGAGATAAGAAATGCTTTGTAAGGATATAATTAAAATTATAGAAAAAACAGCGCCGTTGGGGCTTGCGTATTCATGGGATAATTCCGGATTTCTCTGCGGCGATATTAATAAGGAGGTAAAGCGCGTATATATAACGCTTGACGTTAATATGTACACGGTTGACCAGGCGGTAAAAAATAGCGCGGACATGATAATATCGCATCATCCGATAATGTTCGGAGGAATAAAGAGCGTGGACTATTGTTCGCCGCAAGGGTATGTAATAAAAAGGCTTATAGAAAATAATATAGCGCTTTACGCATCCCATACGCCCATGGACTGCGCCGCGGGCGGGATAAATGACGCGCTTGCGGATAAGGCGGGTATAATTAATAAGAAGATACTCGAACCGAACCGTGATTTTTCGGGCTGCGGTCTTGGCAGATACGGCGATTTGGACAGTCCCGTAACGCTTGCGAAATATGCCGTATTTATTAAGGAGCGGTTATGCGCACCGTTTGTGAGAGTATGCGGAAATACAAACAGGCTTATAAAGCGCGCCGCGGTTGGCGGCGGTGCGTGTGACGACCTCATTCCCGAAGCGATAGCAAAGGGCGTTGACGTAATGGTTACGTCCGACATGAAGTATCATATATCAATGGATGCGGCGGAAAGCGGAATTTGCGTTATAGATGCGGGGCATTATTACACAGAGGTATTTGTTATAGATATTTTCGCGGATATTATTAAGAATTGTGATGTTAAAATAATAAAATCAACAGAAAAAGACGTATTTATGACATTATAAGACTGCGCGGGGCTTGAATGACCGGCTATTGGCAGCTTTGGTCGGTCTATCACAAATCCCGCCATCAATCATCTATATCCATAAGCTTCATTACCGGTATATTCAAAACCTCTGAAATCACGAACAAAGTTTTTAACGACGGGCAGAAATAGCTGTTCGGGCCTTCAAGCTGAGCTATATATCCGGGAGATAAAGCGCAAGCCTCCGCCAGCTCTTCTTGTGTCATTCCTTGCAGTTTCCTGTAATAAGCTATTTTCAAGCCTATTTTTATTAAATTCATTTTATATTGACTTTCTAACATTTTCGACCCTCTTGTTCTCTTTTTAAAAATATTATAAACTATTTACAAAAGGATAATAATATGGTATAATATAATATATATTAGGTATTATATAAGAATACATAGAAATAAATTTATACGGACGGGAATCGTTCGTATGGGATAAAGTATCGCATATGCATGCGGTACTTTATCGCGCGGCTTCTGTGGGGCGGTATGCCCTCTCCGCGCGCTAAAGCAAAGGGAAATGCGCGCTCCGA
>CANRAG010000106.1 GCA_947628515.1 uncultured Clostridia bacterium
GTCTTGCCGCAGCCTATATATACATATAAATCGCCGTCCGCTCCGGCTGTTCCCGACAGCGGATCCAATGCGACGTCCGAATTTGAATTGCTCAGATCATGTAATTGCATACCGCCTATCAGATCGCTCTCGTCAAACTTTGCTTTTACATCCGACTGTTTCACGGAAGTTAACGCAACATCGTTACCTATAAACATACCGTATTCAAAGCTTGTATTTACTGTCTGCTGCGAGCTTAAATGTATGGTAACGCTTACCGGATCTTCCGCTTTTACGCCCTCGGCAACCTTAAACAGAGTGGCTTTCGCCTCGTTCTTCGGCTGAATATACCATACTATGCCGGGAGCCTGTTTAATGATTTTTGAATTACCGCTGTTTGATGTTGTCATAAGAGCAACGCCGTCGGCTTCAGCTTCAACTCTTGTCGAGTCAGCCTTTGCAACAACAGTCATGCTTGCCATTACTCCGGCAGTCATAGCAATAGCCGTGATTGCCGAAATGAATTTTTTCATTTCAAAATCCTCTCCTTTCATAGGTCCGTTAAAGACCGGTCCATATCCCGCCCTTTCAAACGGGATAATTGTCGCAGTGTTACTATATTGCCGTTTCCGGCATACTCTGCCGCTCGGTCGAATATTCCGCCGTTTTCTATGGCGTCATCGTCCTACATCTCCGCGCATGATCCGGATAGTCCGCATTATCCTGCATTATGCACATCTTGTATTTGTATGATAATTATAACTCAAATTCCAAAATCTTTATAGGGGGTATTCTTTTTTTTGCCGTTGTTTTTTTTGCTCTCACACGAAAAATTATGGTTTTGAGTGAGTTAACACGTTATTAACATAATTGTAAATTTCGGTTTAACACCTCATCAGTCACGCTTCGCGTCCCAACTTCGGTTTGGGTCGTGCTGCGTTGCTCCGAACCTCAGAGGGGCAGCCCTTGCATAGCCTTAACGCGGCGGCTGAGCAAGGCGGGGACGGGCTGCCCCGGAGCGCGCATTTTCCTTCGCCAATCAGCGCGCGGAGGGGTTGCCCGTTCCCGCCGACTTCGTTAACATTTACACGCGTAAACCGAAATTTATCTCATATGCAGGATTTGTCGATAATCGAAAAAACAGTCGAAAAACATATTGCAATATGAACAAAAGTATGGTAAAATAAATGAAGCGGGAAACCGCAGGGAACATTCAGATGTAAATAAAATACGTTTGTCTAAAAGCAGAGATAGAAACGTAGAGACGGTTAGCTGCTCCATTTCTTTTACTGAACACATAGTTACATAGTGTGTTTTAGTTTTAAGGAAGGAGTGATGCTTATGAAGAATTATTACTTCAAAATAGCAATTGCGCTGTTGATTTGCGTAATGCTTCTCATAGCATTCGCTCCGACAGCACAATAAAAGAGCAAACCGCCTTTAAAGTTTAGCTAGCTTTGGCGGTTTGTTTGCAAAATCATTGGAGCAGCTGACCGTTTTTACGCTCTGCCGTTCCTTTCTATAGCTATATTATACTATACCCGTGGTTGTTTGTCAAGTGAAAAATACAAAAAAGCGGTTTTGCACAAAAATTTATATCACACATCCCTGATTTGGATGTGTCTTTTTTTACCTTTTTAATGAGTTAAGAATTTGTAAATTATAATTTAGCACTCCTTCGTCATTTGCTTCGCAAATGCCACCTCACTGTTAGGGGAGGCTCTGCAAAGGACTTCCCCTCGAATGTTGGAACATCGCAGCATTACCCTAGCCGAAGCTGGCACGCGAAGCGTGACTGATGAGGTGTAAACCGGAATTTAAGCAAATAGAAATGCGGGGTTCCTCGCAAAAGTAAGAAACCCCGCATTATTTTTAAATTCATTCGGTCTATCCGACACTCGGCAATTCATTGTTGAGTAAGCTTTTCATACGTCGCCTCATCGATGATCCCTTCGTCAAGCAAGTGTTTCAGTGCATAATTTTGCCCCTTCTTCCAATCCTCAATAACGCCCTCGTGCCGACCCTCAAGCTGCAACTTCTGCATAACTTCACAATAGCCCTCGCAAAAGCCACCAATATAACCCTCTATATAGCCCTCGCGCCTTGCGCTGTTCAGCGCCCATGCTTCCTCGCGCAGCCGTTCCTCTCTCCTGCGCTCCATGTCGGGCACGTCCTTTTCGGGTGTCAAACATTTATTGTTGAGTAAACCTTCCATACGTCGCCTCATTAATGATCCCTTCATCAAGCAATTGTTTCAGTAAATCTTTCTGTCCTTCGCGCCGACCTTTTTCCCAACCTTCGTCAATGCCCTCGCGCCTTGCGCTGTTCAGCGCCCATGCTTCTTCGCGCAGCCGTTCCTCTCTCCTGCGCTCCATGTCGGGCACGTCCTTTTCGGGTGTCAGATATTCATTGTTGAGTAAACTTTCCATATGTCACCTCATCGATGATCCCTTCATCAAGCAATTGTTTCAGTAAATCTTTCTGTCCTTCGCGCCTTGCGCTGTTCAGCGCCCACGCTTCTTCGCGCAGCCGTTCCTCTCTCCTGCGCTCCATGTCGGGCACGTCCTTTTCGGGTGTCAGATATTCATTGTTGAGTAAACCTTCCATATGTCACCTCATCGATGATCCCTTCGTCAAGCAGCCGCTTCAGCGTATCATTTTGCCCCTTCTGCCAACCTTCGTCAATGCCCTCGCGCCTTGCGCTGTTCAGCGCCCACGCTTCTTCGCGCAGCCGTTCCTCTCTCCTGCGTTCCATGTCGCGTACGGTCTTCTCTGAGCTTAATTTGAATATCATATCCGCCGCGTCCTTTATCGACTCCACATTTGTATTTGATAGCATTTCCAATTCCTCCTCACTCTCGGAATTTATCAACTGCATCCACAACTTCTTTTTATCCCGCGCGTCAACATTGTAGTCGAGCTTGGCAAGCTCAAAGAAATGTATCGCGCATTTGTCCGTCAGTACAGTGTTGTGTTCCAGATCCGCCATTGTGTAGGTTGAGCAATACGATTCGGTTTCAAACATTTTAAAATCCACTATGTTTATGGATATCGTTTTCTTTATTTCGTCATATCCCTGTCCCTTTTCAAGCTGTGTTCCGTATCTCTGCGCCCAATAGTATAATACGCGCTCTTTAAAGCCCCGATGATTGTTTACCTGTATCTCAACGTTTACAAGCTCATCGTTCACCGTCAGCTTCAAATCGAACCGAGTGAATTTCCCGTCTATTTCCTCGGGCGTTATCTCGGAATTTTCGATTTCTATATTCTTTATACTGTCATAAGGTATTTCAAGCACATCGGATATAAAATTCTTCAAATGCTTTTTCCGCTTTCACGAGTGAACATATATTTAAATACGACATCCGTTTTAGCTTTTACTATGTCTTTCAATCGTATGCCTCCTCTCATCATCCGTTACCTTAATTATACCATGTTCCGTTTGATTATGCAACTGTTTTTTATCAATACCTACTGTTTTTTGGTTAGGTGAATTACGATTTGGCGATTTGCCTGTACTGTAGTCGGCGGATACGGGAAGCCCCGAACGCGTAAAATTTTTGAAATTTATATACCAAACGGGACGGCATGACAATATACCGTCCCGTTTGGTCTTTGTCTTGAAAAAATCGCGTGTTTGTCTCTATGACACAGAGTTTGCCCGCCTGACGTCAAAATTACGTTAATGAAAACCTTGGTATAATTATGGCGTCCGCAAGCGGCTTCATCTCTGTTTCCTTATCAAACAGAAACGCCTTTACGGTATCCGCGTCCGCAAGCTCCTCCGCCGTAAACTCCGCGCTGTCGCTGTACGAAATTTTACAGCCTATCAGTATGCCATCCTTATATGCCGCTATAATAAGCATTTGCTCGCTCTCTAAGGAATTGACTCTCACTCCGTCCGCGCCGTCAAAGCTTTCCATATCATTACCCTCAAGATCCGTAAACGATATGACTGCTTCTTCAGTCGGAGCAGGTTCCTTAGTCGGCGATGTTGTCGCGGTCGGCGTCGGCTCCGTGGTCGGCGTTGCCGTTTCCGTCGGCGTCGGCTCCGCAGTCGGCGTTGTTGTTTCCGTTGGCGTCGGTTCTGTGGTCGGCGTTGCCGTTTCCGTCGGCGTCGGCTCTGTGGTCGGCGTTGCCGTTTCCGTAGGCGCCGGCTCCGCTGTCGGCGTTGTTGTCGCGGTCGGCGTCGGAGATGTCGTTGGCGCGGCTGTTTCCGTCGGTTTGGGCGGCTCCGTCGGAGTTAAAGCGCCGCCCGAAATTACAATGCTGTACTTTACGGGTTCAACCGTTCTTGTCCCCATCGACTCATGCTGTTTTGTTGATGTTGTTCCCAGCGTGTCTGTCGCGATTGCGTAAACCTCATGCACACCTTCCTCAGCGTCACTCCATGTTATTTCATACTCAGCGTCGCTTACCTTTTCCGCCATGCCGATAGATGTATCGTCAACAAACACCTCGACCGTTTTGATCTCGTCGTCATAATCCCTCGCGTTTACCGTTATCACCGCCGAACCGTTATTTAAAGCGTCGGCGGTAATTTTGCGGATCATCGGTGTAAAGTTTACCGGATCGCCCAACTCGGTCGCGCTAAGCACTTTGAACTGATACCTATCCGTATCCGTCCTGAACGGAGCCATAGGCAGCCCTTCGCTGTTTACAAGATTGAGCGTCGTGGTTTTATTATTCGTTCCGAGCGCGGGGCAATCCTCCCAGGCATAGCGCACCTTCGGAGTGCCGCTTACCGATGATGTGTCGATAACTATTGTATCGCCCTCAAGTCTTGCGGTAACATCCTCAAACACATTGTCGTTTCCCGCGATCTTAAAGCCCTTCGGCGCTTCGCCGTCCTTCGTGCTCAATCCTTTTGCAACATCCTTAAATTTGATCGTCATTGTATTTCCGTCCTGCACAAATGAATCATAGGACGGACTTTTATATATGATCGACGCATCGTCCGGATCTATAAAATGCCGCAGCGCTTTTACGACCCTCGGTATAACGGTGAGCTTATCGTTTGGATGGATACCGCCCGCGTCGCCGGTGTCTATCGCAACTACCGTCACGACATTGTTAAGCCTTTCCGATACGTTCCATTCGGCGGCTCGAACCTCCGTAGCCGTGCGCTGCACCGTCTTATAAGCTGACGCGTAATTATATATGGGAAGCTGGATTATTGTGAAATCAATGCTCTCATCATTAAAATCCTCGCGCAAACTGTCTATATATCTTGTCAGCGCTTTTTCATAGCTCTGATTAATATGAGTATTCGCCTCGCCCTGATACCATATAACATGACCTATGGTGAACGCCGTAAACGGAGCAACCATTGTGTTATAAGCCTTGCTGCCCGTGTTGATCGCGGCAAGATCCGGGTCGGTCGTGTATGCGCCGTTCTTTACCCATGTATTTATATTCGTTCCGCCTATCGCCGCAAATATCAGACCTATCGGTATATCCTCCCCGATCGCTTCCTGAAGATCCACGGCTACTCCCAGTCCAAATCCCGAAAAATATGTCGTCTCCCGCAAAATTGCAGGAACCCATCTTCCGGAAGGTATATCGGTCTGCGGATTGTTTCCCGAAACGCTGTCCTGCTTGAACAGGTGAATATTTTCATAATCCTTATTATAATGACCGCTCAGCTGTGAAAACTGCGAAAGAGAATAGGCAATGTTTGACTGACCGTTTAAGAGTATGACCTCGCCTACAGAAACGTCATACGTCTTTTGAACTCCGCCCGACTCTATTTT
Organism: uncultured Clostridia bacterium; assembly: GCA_947628515.1. Lineage (GTDB taxonomy): Bacteria > Bacillota > Clostridia > UBA1381 > UBA1381 > Ornithomonoglobus. Next base: position 5,733 of record CANRAG010000106.1, read on the forward strand.
AAGTGTCTCGCTCTTTGACGCCGAGAGTGGCGGAAGCATTATCTCAAACCGTCCGTCCCTGACCTCTGCGGATGCGGATCTACCCTGTATCGATACCGTCACATCAGCGCCTTCAACGCCTCTGCCGGCGATCTTTATAGGCTTATTGCGCTGCAATACCATTCCGTCCGAATACATGCTCGCAAGCTCATAGTCCGCGACCGTAAAATTAACCGTTTTTGAATCGCCCGTCGTTCCGTCCTTATTTATCGCCCTTGCCATAATGGTATGATTTCCGGGTTTGACGTCATTGAGCGTAAATGAGTATGTATCATTAGTCTCATAACGCGTCGTTGAGCCGTCAATATAAAACTCCGTTTTTTCTATTCCGGAACCTGTCGAATCCTTTGCGTATCCCGCAACGGTTATGGGCGAACCGGAAAGATATGTCCTGTCGGAAGGCGATGTAAGAACAGACGTCACATACGACTTCTGCTCCTGCGATATCTTGAAATTATCCATATATACGGTTCCCGGATTAGTTTTATGCGAACCGCCTTTATAGCATATTTCCGACGTTGACGTCATGGCAGGCGCATTCGGCGGCGTCACCGTTCCGAGATATTCGTTATCGAGATAATATGATATGGTTTGATTTATAAAATCAAATTTTACAGCAACATGGTACCATTTATTCGCTTCATATATAACGTTCTCAAAATATTCTATCCTATTGCCGCTGTCATAATACCCAACTCTGCCGTCCGCCGAAAACACCATACCGTTCATTGACGCGGTCGTTCTGTAGGATGCTATATAATGCGGTTCGGTCGTTGTGGTAAAGGCTATGTCCATCTCGGCAATAAGATTGTCTACAGGGCTGTCAAGACCGGTTATATCATGGAATATTCTCGCCGATTCACCCGATGTTGAAGATTTAAGCGCAAGATGATAATCACCGGGTTCTCTCCCGAAAAGACCTTGCGCGCTCGTTATCGTGCCGGCATAAAACGCTACATTCGGCACTTTATCACCGGGTAACGTCAGCTTGTTTGAACTGCTGTATGTATCCTCCGATGTGAATTCATTAAAGTCATAGCTCCACTTTTGCGCCCATACCGTTCCCTCTGACGGCGGCTGTGTAACAAGCGGTTTGGCTGTCGGAGTGGGTGTGGGCGGGATCGTCGGGGCAGCAGTGGCTCCGCCCGGGGTTATCGTCGGTTCGTCCGGAGTCGGCGTCGGTCTGTCCGGTATAACGGCTTCGCCGTTTAATGATACATCAAAATAGTCCACAGTGAATTGAACCTTTGTGTCTATAACAATATCGTCCTCCGTCTTGCCGCAGCCTATATATACATATAAATCGCCGTCCGCTCCGGCTGTTCCCGACAGCGGATCCAATGCGACGTCTGAATTTGAATTGTTCAGATTATGTACTTGCATACCGCCTATCAGATCGCTCTCGTCAAACTTTGCTTTTACATCCGACTGTTTCACGGAAGTCAATGCGATATCGTTACCTATAAACATACCGTATTCAAAGCTTGTATTTACTGTCTGCTGCGAACTTAAATGTATGGTAACGCTTACCGGATCTTCCGCTTTTACGTCCTTAGCAACCCTAAACAGAGTGGCTTTCGCCTCGTTCTTCGGCTGAATATACCATACTATGCCGGGAGCCTGCTTAATGATTTTTGAATTACCGCTGTTTGATGTTGTCATAAGAGCAACGCCGTCGGCCTCAGCTTCAACTCTTGTCGAGTCAGCCTTTGCCAATATCATACCTGTCATCATTGACGCCGTTACGGCAAACGCGGTAACCGCCGAAATCAATCTTTTCATATAACCCTTCCTTTCCGAATTTATATATTTCCTTGATTTTATTATACTCCCATTTAGATGGCAAAGTAAATGCGGTAGACTTGTTAAAAAGTTTACCGCACCAAATGATATTAATGTTTCCCGAAATTCATTGCGTACTTACAAGCTTACGCGCACAGTAAAAATATATTGAATCTATTGTCGGTATATCCAGATAACATTTGTCTATACCTATTATGTCTGTAACGGTATAGCCGTACTGTTCATATATCCGCGCATAGGCTTTCTTCACAGCCCCGTCATAACATAATCCGTTCTGTGCCTCCTCTATTATGTCCGCAAGTAAAATCTTCATCTCTGCCTCAGCTTCTTTGTATGCTTCGGGGCGCAGGTGCATATCCCTTGCCGTGCGAATCGCGTTTCGTGTTATTGCCGACAGTAAGCCGTATCCGTACCCTCCGGTTTCTCCGGCTATGACAGCTTTTCTCACTCTTGCGTTGGCATACCCCGCCGCTTCCGTATATCCCAAATCCCCCTGCTCCACCGTCTCCAGAATATCGCCTATGATATTTTCCGTGATCACCACAGACTCCTCCGTCGCATTTTGCGGCGCGGACTCTCGCGGTATCTCTGCGGCTTTCACCGTAACCGTTGAGAATAACAGCGTTGTCATGATAACTGAAAAAAACTTTGTACCTTTCATTGTTAAAAACCTCCAATCTGTATTTTATGG
>CANRAG010000107.1 GCA_947628515.1 uncultured Clostridia bacterium
TTTAGCGTAACATTTGTTATGTCATCCTCGGTAATATGTATATCCTCTCCGAAATGCAGCGCTTCATACAGCTGTACAATATACTTTTTATCCCCAAACAAATCGGTAAAAACCGAATCCTTAACAGCGTGCTTAACCCCGGACATAAGACCACCTCTTTCGTATCCTTTGTATAATTACATTGTACCACATTATTACCGAAAAATCAATATATTATAGCTAAATTACCACGGTTCTTAGCTGAATAGTAACATTCATTTGGGAAAAAATTTAAAAAAATAATAAAAAACTATATCATTTTTTACGTTGATGTGTTATAATTACTAATGAAGGGCGTTTTTGGCAATGGAGGTGCAAAATACTAATGCTGTATAAAAACGAGATAGAGGATGAGCTTATGATACAGTTCATTATTCTGTACGCGTTAAACAGATCCGACGAGGAGCTTGCGTATGCGGATTTGCTCGACGTGGTGCAGAAGAACTGCGAAATAAGCTTTACGGATTTGCAAATAGGGCTTGATAATCTAATAACGACGGGGCATGTTTTTGTAAGACATTTAAGCAGTATACTATCGGTGTATGATGTGACCGATAAGGGACGGTATGTAATTGATTTCTTTTATAAGCAGATACCGCTTATTATAAGAGAGCCGATAGATGAGTCCATAAAGGCGCTGTATCTGGAAAAGAGGCGCAGGGAAGCGGTCAGGACGTCGGTCGAGCCGCTTAACGAGCGGGAGTACTACGCCGATTGCGAGCTTCGCGACGACGACAGAACAATGCTGCTCTCACTCAAGCTGTACGCGGGTACGAGCAAGGAGGCCGGACGCATGGCGGAGCTTTTTAGGGCGAATTCGGAGAGGATATACAGCGGAATTCTTAATCTGTTCAATGACGGGGAGGATGCGAGTGATGAAAAAGAAGATTAACAAACGAACGGTGAAACTAATAGCGGCTTCGGTTTTGTGCGCGGTGATTTTTTTTGAAATAGGCGTGATCGTAAAAAGCAACATAGACCGTATTGAGCGGGATAACGAGCGGCTCGCGCAGGTGCTGGGAACGAATCATCCGAAGCAGCCCGAGCAGCCTTTAAAGCGGCCCGCAGAGCAACCGACGGAGCAACCGGCAGAGCAGCCGACGGAACAGTCAAAGAGTTCAAGAATTATTGTGCTCGACCCCGGACACGGGAAGTCCTCATCGCTTATGAGCAATGAGGAAAAAATCGCGTCGGGCTGGAAGCAGAATTCGCGCGGAGCCTGGGGCGAATGGCGGCATTTTAAAATGGGTTCCGGTAATATCGACTGCGAGGGCTCGGGCTGTAACGGCAGAGTTACGCCCAACGGCGGGTGCTGGTATCCGATAGGCAGCGGCGACAGGGCGACGGAGCCGGATATTAATTTGCAGAACGCGACAGCGGCGCGGAAATATCTCGAACAGATGGGATATGTTGTGCGAATGACGCGTACAACAAACGACGAGAACCCGTCAATCACGCGCCGGTTGGAGTATTGCTACCCGAATTTGGATAAGACAAAGGAGCCGGACGCGGATTTGTTCCTGTGCGTACATTCAAATGCCGGCGGCGGCAGAGCGAGGGGCTCGGCGTACATACAGCTTGAAGGTCCGTACGACCAGAAATGGATTAGCCCGACCTACGCGGAGGACGGAAACAGGCTCGGCAAGGTATGCAATAGCTATATAGTAAACAATACATCGCTAAGCATGACGGGCGGCGGAGTGATAGGCGGCGAGCCGCAGCTTATCGCGTTTATGAAATCGCCCGTGACCTGCGGATACCTTGAGATAGGCTTTTTTGACAATCAGACGGATCTGTCGATATTGAAGTCCGAAAGCGACGCGATAGGCAGAGCTATAGCGATGGGCATAGACGCTTATTTTAACGGTGAGCAGTGACGTTTGTTTCAGGAGAGGAATATGGGATTTATTAAAACGCTGACAGGCTTTGGCGTGGCCGCGGCCGCGGTATTTTCCGTGATTTGCGCGTCGGCGGCGGAGCCGTGCGATTTGGTTTTCAGACAGGAGCCGTGCGGTAAGTATATTTACTGCAATAATAACGAGTCCGTAAGGAGCTGCGATCTTGCCGACAGGAGCAATAAGTCGGCGCGGTTTCTTATGAGCAACGAGAAGCTCGCAAGCGACAGCTATGCTATGTTTGTGTCGTTTCTTAACAGGACCGATATCGACGATAAAGGCTCGCTGCCGGGCAGACGCGGTTTTGACATAGACGTGGATGTGCTGTTTCGGGCAAGGGAGGACACGGTAATAACAATAAAGCGGCTCGGCTTTGAGGTGCCCGAACACCATAATGTATTTCTGAACGGGACACAGTATTCCGTGGAGGATGAATGGGGCTGCTTTTCCTGCTGGGCGACATATACGGGTATGCCGATAAAGCAGATAAATTCGGGTAACGTATATAATCCGACAGAGTTTGAGCCGGTCACGGTCACAATAGCCGCGGGCGGCGAGGCGTGGCTGTCCCAATATATCCAAAACTACCGCGAGGTTCCGTTTGCGCGTTCGGTAAATATTATGACCGATTTTACAATAGAAAGCGGCGTGTGCGATGTGGATGTCGCGGCGCTGCGCTCGACGGGAATTCCGGGCGACAGGAGCAATTTCAATCCCAACGCGGCGTTCGGCTCATATATACGCGACAGACAGTATAAGGGCATATCGGACGGTCTTAACGAGGTAACGGCGGATTTGAAATATGACATAGACGATTCGACCGTAAGCGGGGAGCGGCTTCCGGTAACGGTGTATAACCACTACGAGCCGGAGGGAGTTGTGCTGACGGACTGGTTCACGCATTTAAATCCGCGCGCGGATATATGGTCATACGATAAATGCGCGGAATCGGATATGCTCGCGTTCGATTACTACGACCCGTCAAAGCTTCTGCTATACGGCGCGTCGGTGCCCAATTCGGAACGGGACGCGTATTATCATTTTGATATAAATCACACCGATACATCCGTCTACGACAGCGCCTACGGCGGCAAGGGACAATATGTGCCGAACCGCGAGCTTACCGATACGGATAACGAGGTCTATGCCTGCAATCTGGCAAATTACGGCGTGATATACAACTATAACATAGAGATAAACAATACCGGCAATAAGCGCAGGTATCTCGTTTACGAGCTGTCATCGGAATCGGATAACCTTGTGTATGTAAAAGACAGCGAGGGAAATGTTATAAATAACGAAATTATAAGCACCGGAAGGAGCGACACGCGCGTTTGGCGGGATATGACGAGCCTTCAAATCCCCGCGCAGTCTACGGCAAAATATACCGTGTGCGTGGTGCTTACCCCGAACTATCCGGGAGGGATGCAGAACAGCTTTAAGATAGTGGATTATCCGCCGCTTATAGAGACATACGAAACACAGCGCGGCGGAATAGAAAAGGACAGACATTTTGACGGACACGAGTATTACCGGTTTACCGCGAGCGGACTGGATCTTAGCGACGACAGAGAGAATTGGCGGAGCGTAAAGCTGCCGGGAACCGTTATGAACGCGGTTGCGGGGAATGTCGGTCAGTACGAGCTTAAATGGACGGGGAACGGGTACATGATTAAGCCGTATTTGTATGACGCGGGCTGGTACGAGCATGTAAAGTACATGTATAACGACATGTATCTGCTCGATAAGGACTTTAACCTCATAAGAAGCCAGCGCTTCGGCGGCTATCCCACGGGCTTTGCCTGCGCGAACGGCGTTTACTACGTCAAGATAACCGGAACGGTGTTCCGCTCGGATACCGAATTTCAGTGGTGGGAGAACACCGACCTGGATTTGCCGTGCTGGAATTACGGACCGTTTTCGGCAATGACGGATAACGGGGTCATAAAGCTTTCCACCGACGGCAAAAATTTCTGCGAGGTTGTATATAAGGGCTTTAAGCCGGAGTATATAGATTGCGTGGGGGATATGTACTATTATGCCGACGGCAGAACGCTGTATCTGTCAAAGGACGGATTGTACTGGCGATATGTGGTGTTTGATAACAGGGTTAAAAGCATATCCTTCTCCGACGGCACGGTTATTGCCAACGGCGAGGAGGCGCGGGCGATGCCCGAATTTTCCGACACATTCGCCATACGGCTTAACGGCAAATTCATATCCGGCATAACCGAGCCGCTTCTCATAGATAATTCGCCGTATATTCCCGTGCGCGGCGCCGCGGAACTTTTGGGCTGTGCCGTGGACTGGAACGACGGCGCGGTAACGGTGGAAAAGGACGGAGAAGTGACGGAAATAAACGATATTCTCATGATAGGCGAGACGGCGTACGCGCCGCTTAAAGTCCTGCCGGAGCAGCTCGGAATACGCACGGCCTACGACGGCGCGGCGGGCGTTGCGGATATAGAGCTACAGTAACTATACAGACGTAAAAAAGCCGTGACAGGCTCGTTTGCTTGTCACGGCTTTTCTCTTTGCTCCCTTATCGCGCCGAGTATAATATTTCGCGCGTGTATGACGTCATCCTTTGACGGCAAGGGCGTGTCTTTGAGCTTGTAGTCTAAGTTTAGCGCCTCATACTTGGCCTTGCCCATATCGTGATAGGGCAGCACGTCTACAGCTTCGAGCGTGCGGAGCGTGCCTATAAACCGTCCCAGCCTGTAAAGGTATTCGTCCTTTTCGGTTATGCCCGGCACGAGCACGTGCCGTATCCATATCGGTATTCCGCCCTCTGAAAGATATTTCGCGAACGCGATAATATTATCCTGCTTCTTCGAGGTCAGCTTTATATGCTCGTCGGGGTCGATATGCTTTATGTCGAGCATTACGAGGTCGGTATATTTTATAAGCGTGTCGAACCCGGCGCGCTTTTTTTCCGAAAACGTGACGCCGGAGGTGTCAAGACAGGTGTGAAAGCTATAGCGTTCCTTCGCCGCCAAAAACAGCTCCGTTAAAAATTCAAGCTGCATAAGCGGCTCGCCGCCGGTCGCGGTTATGCCGCCGCCACGTAGAAATTCGCGCACGCTGTCGGCCTTTTTGAGGATTTGGTCAACCGTCATTTCCGTGCCGCCGTCAAGCGGCCACGAATCGGGATTGTGACAGTACAGGCAGCGCATGGGACAGCCCTGAAAAAATATTACAAACCGTATCCCCGGCCCATCGACGGTGCCGAATGAGTCCAGGGAATGAATACGCCCCTTCATATGCTCCTGTGGAAGGTGCGGGAGATAACATCGTCCTGCTGCTCCTTTGTGAGTTTTGTAAAGTTTACCGCGTAGCCCGAAACGCGCACCGTCAGCTGCGGATAGCGTTCGGGATGCCGCTGCGCGTCAAGGAGCGTTTCGCGGTTGAACACGTTCACATTTAGATGGTGCCCGCCCTTTTCGGTGTAGCCGTCAAGCAGATTTACGAGATTTTGAGTTTGCTGTGTCATGATTTTTCTTTCCTTTCCGTAATGTTTCCAAATCGAGGCTGCCGGTAAATATCATATCATCCTTGCCGAGCGCGCCGGGAACGATGGAGAATGTGTTTGAAATACCGTCCTGCGCGTCTTTAAACGGAAGCTTTGCGACCGACGCCAGCGACGCTGCCGCGCCGTTGGTGTCCCGACCGTGCATGGGGTTCGCGCCGGGCGCGAGCGGCACGCCCGCTTTTCGGCCGTCGGGCGTGCTGCCGGTTTTTGTGCCGTAGACCACGTTCGATGTTATCGTCAGAATGGACATAGTGGGTATGCTGCCGCGATAGGTAGAATGTTTTCGTATCTTGTTCATAAACCCGCTCACAAGGTCTGCCGCGAGCGTGTCAACGCGATCGTCGTTATTCCCGTATTTCGGGAAATCCCCCTCTATTTCAAAATCGACCGCTATTCCGTTTTCGTTCCGTACCGGCTTTACCTTAGCGTATTTTATAGCGCTAAGCGAATCGGCCACAACCGACAGTCCGGCGATACCGGTCGCGAAATAGCGCCTCACGTCGCGGTCGTGCAGCGCCATCTGCGCGCTTTCGTAGCAGTATTTGTCGTGCATGAAATGGATTATATTAAGCGTGTTCACATATAGCCCTGCGAGCCATTCCTGCATCGCGTCATACTTTTTCATAACGTCGTCAAAGTCGAGGTATTCGCCCTCGCATTTTCTGTATGCCGGACCGACCTGCGCTCCCATAATCTCGTCCACGCCGCCGTTTATGGCGTAGAGCAGACATTTGGCAAGGTTCGCGCGAGCGCCGAAAAACTGCATTTCCTTACCTATAACCATTGACGAAACGCAGCAGGCTATGGCGTAGTCATCACCGTGTATATCACGCATAATATCGTCGTTTTCATACTGTATCGACGAAGTGCTGACAGACATTTTCGCACAGTATTCCTTGAAGCTCTCCGGCAGCCGCGGCGACCACAGCACCGTGAGATTAGGCTCCGGCGCGGGACCGAGGTTTGTCAGAGTATGCAGATACCGGAACGAGGTCTTTGTAACAAGCGGTCTGCCGTCCGTGCCAATTCCGCCTATGGACTCCGTAACCCATGTCGGATCACCGGAAAACAGCGCGTTGTATTCGGGCGTGCGCGCGAACGTCACCATTCGCAGCTTCATTATGAAATGGTCTATAATCTCCTGCGCTTCCGTTTCGGTAATCACGCCGTTTTTGAGATCGCGCTCCATATATATATCAATGAAGGTCGAGGTCCTGCCGAGGCTCATAGCCGCGCCGTTCTGCTGCTTTACTGCGGCAAGGTACGCAAGGTACAGCCACTGTACCGCCTCACGCGCGCATTGCGCGGGGCGGGTTATGTCGAAGCCGTAGATTTTGCCGAGCTCCGCCATCTGTCCGAGCGCGTCGATCTGCTCCTGAAGCTCCTCGCGCAGCATTACGCGTTCCGGCGTCATCTCGCCGTCAAGCTGTAGCTTTTGGTTTTCCTTGTCCATGATAAGCCTATTTATGCCGTAAAGCGGCACGCGCCTGTAATCGCCTATAATACGCCCCCTGCCGTAGGCGTCGGGCAGTCCCGTTATAATCGCCGCTTTTCTGGCAAGCTTCATTTCGGGCGTGTACGCGTCATACACGCCCTGATTATGCGTTTTGCGGTATTTTGTAAATATATCCTTTACCCGCTCGCTGACGCTGTATCCGTACGCGCGGCACGCGGCCTCCGCCATGCGTATCCCGCCGTAGGGCTGCAGCGCGCGTTTAAGCGGCTTATCCGTTTGCAGCCCGACTATCTTTTCCAAATCCTTGTCTATATATCCCGCCCCATGCGAGAGTATACCGGAAACCGTATCGGTATCCATATCGAGCACGCCGCCCGCCTCGCGCTCACGCTCTTTAAGCTCCAAAACGCGCTGCCACAGCGTCTTTGTCGCGTCTGTAGCGGGCGAGAGAAAGCTGTCGCCGCCGGTATAGGGTGTGTAGTTCATTTTAATAAATTCGCGGACGTCTATCCGTCTTTCGCACCAGTCGCCCAAGCGGAAGCCGCGCCACGCGTCGTTGTATGTTGTATCCGTATCTATCGCTCCTTTCACGAAATTGAAAAATTTATGCGCCCGCGCGCATACTGTTTCATTCACGCTTTTAGTATAATTCGCAAAAAGGGCGCGTATACTGCTGATTTTTTTGTATTTTTAAAATATTTTGTTAATAAGCGACACCTGAATTGATGTATAATATATATTACAGACATGAGGGGACAGTAAAAGCAGGTCTGTGCGGCGTCCGGACGCCGCTTCTTATCCCTCATATCGCGCGACGGCTGAAACGGGGCGCGCGGTATGCTTTAATTAGGGCGATAAACTGTAAAGAAAAGGAGTTTTGAAAAATGTACATAAACGAAGTAATAAGAAGCGTGGGGCGGGAATATCCGTCCGAGTATGACGAGCGGGACATACTTGTCTGGTGCGATGAGGTGTCGGCAATGCTTGCGGTTGAGAGCGGCGTGATATACAAGGAGGCGCGGCTGCCGGTGATGAGCGACAACACGGTGCTGCTGCCGACGGATGTGAAAGCGGAAAACATCCGGGGCATATACATAGGCGGGCGGCGGATACCGCTAAAGGACGCGCGAACGCAGCTACACAGGCGGCGCTGGGACATATCGCGGTGGCTTATATATCATGAGCCTGACGAATGTGCGGCGCAGGGGTATATAAAGATAGTATACGAGGCTCCGTACGAGCCGATACGCCGGCCGAGGTATGAGGGAACGGCGTCAATTGACCCAGACAAGAACACAGTAAACATATACGATTGCGAGTTTGAAGTC